>CAZANT010000023.1:0-4930 GCA_964486575.1 uncultured Burkholderiaceae bacterium
AACGGGTCTTGGAGGAGTTGGCCTTTGTTGCTCACGATATGTTCCGTGTTCGGTTTCTTGTTGATGGACAAATACGTTACCACAGGCTTACGCATTGGCCGAATGCGCACCCTATTCCCATAGAAATCCTAGTGGGACTCTTTGTCGGCGTAGGGATTTTGCGAGGTTTTCAGCTCGATGCGCAGCGGCGTCCCCACGAGGTTGAATTCGGCCCGGAAACGCGCTTCCAAGAAGCGCTTGTAGGCGTCCGTCACGTGTTCCAACGAATTGCCGTGGATGACGATCACGGGAGGGTTCATCCCCCCCTGGTGGGCGTAGCGCAGCTTAGGTCTGAACATACCGGCCCGTTTGGGGCTCTGGAATTGCACCGCTTCGAGCAACAGGCGGGTCAGGACCGGCGTGGACATTTTGCAGGTGGCCGACCTGTGCGCTTGGGTGATGGACGCCCAAACTGGCCCCAAACCCTGGCGCTTGATCGCTGAAATGTGGTGAATGGCGGCGAACTTCAGGAACGCCAGCCGGGTTTCGATCGACCGCTGGAGCAACTGGCGGCCGTAGTCGTCTACCGCGTCCCATTTGTTCACCGCCAGCACCACCGCACGGCCGCTCTCAAGGATGTAGCCTGCGATGTGAGCGTCCTGATCGGTCACGCCCTGAGTGGCGTCCAGCAGCAGCAGCACGACGTTGGCGGACTCGATCGCCTGCAGCGTCTTGACCACCGAGAACTTCTCGATCGCCTCGAACACCTTGCCTTTGCGGCGCAGGCCGGCGGTGTCTATCAGCTCGAACTTTTGCCCGCCACGCTCGAATGGCACCGAAATCGCGTCACGCGTGGTACCCGGCAGGTCAAACGCAACCAGACGCTCTTCGCCCAGCCAGGTGTTGATCAGCGTGGATTTGCCGACGTTGGGCCGGCCCGCTACCGCGAGTTTGATCACGCCGGGATCGGTGTCGCCGGCGTCTTCGTCGACCTCGGGCAGGTTCAGGGGTTCCAGCGCCAGCTCGATCAGGCTGCGGATGCCCTGCCCGTGTGCGGCCGACACGGGTACCACCTCGCCCAGGCCCAGCTCGTAAAACTCGACCAGTTGCACACCCTCGCGCATGCCTTCGGCCTTGTTGGCCACCAACAAACAGGGTTTGCCCAGACGACGCAGGTAGTTGGCAATGTCGTGGTCTTGCGCGCTGATGCCGCCACGGGCGTCCACCACGAAAATGACCACATCGGCCTCGGCCACAGCTTGCCGGGTCTGCTTGGCCATTTCTTTGTAGATGCCACTGGTGGCGTCAGGCTCAAAGCCACCGGTGTCGATGACGATGAACTCGTGCTTGCCCAAACGGCCGTTGCCGTAATGGCGGTCGCGCGTCAGCCCGGCGAAGTCGGCGACGATGGCGTCGCGCGACTTGGTGAGCCGGTTGAACAGGGTGGACTTGCCGACGTTGGGCCGTCCAACCAATGCAACGACAGGTTTCATAAAGTGTCGCCGCTCAGAGTGTGGGACAGGTGTTCGGCCCGAGGCCGAAGCACCAGGTTATTGGGGACGGAAGCCGAACACACCGCCATTGCGGGTGACGACGACCAAGGTGCCTGCGGCCAGTACGGGTGTAGCGGCAATGCCAGAGCCGTCGGTGTTCAGGCGGTTGACGGGTGTGCCCTCGTCGCGCGACAACACATGGACCAGCCCGGTGCTGTCACCGACCGCAACGTTGCGGCCCATGACCAGCGGTGCGGTCAGGCTGCGGTACTGCAGGCGTTCGTTGGTCCATGCGCGTTCGCCGCTGCTGCGGCGCCATGCGATCACATGGCCGTTGGCTTCGGTGCCGAACAGGTAGCCAGCGTCACCACTGATGCCTTCAAAGCCGTTGGCGGGCTTGGTCCACAGCACACTGCCGCGTTCTGTGTTGACGCAACCCACACTGGCTTGGAATGCCCGTGCGCAGACCACCTCGTCGAGCCGGGCTGCGGTACCCACCAGGTCGACCAGACGCTCCACGTCGTTGATGCCACGCGGGCTGGCGATCGGGGCTTCCCAACGCACCGCGCCGCTGTTCGGGTTCAGTCCGACCAGACGACCCGACAGGCCCACCACCAGCGTGTCGCCCACCGGCAGCATCACCCCGGCTTGGCGCAGAACCAGCGGCTCGCCAGGGCGTTGCTGTTGCCAGAGTTTGCGGCCGGTTTGGCCATCGAACGCATTCACAGAGCGGTCTGCCGCGAGCACAAACACGCGGCCACCGGCCACCAATGGGGCCGTGAACACCTGGGCCTGCAGCTTTTGGCGCCAAACTTCGCGACCCGCTTCGAGCACCACCACGTCGTTGGCCAGTGTCACCACGGCGGCGAGCCTGCCGTCGCTGCCCACACCAGCGGCCAGTGGGGTGCCAACGCCGGCGCGCCAGCGTTCCGCGCCGGTGGCGGCATCCAGCACCGCAACACTTCCGTCGCTGCCGGCGACGGTCACGCTGTCGCCGTTGACCACTGGCTGCAACGCACCCCGGAGGACGCCAATGCGCGCCGTCCAGACCTGGCTGAAGGGCACGCTCGCGGGGTTGGCGCCGAGGGCGGCGGGCTCGGGCTTCTTGGTGCCAAACAGGCTGCCACAACCGGTCAAACCGACCGTGATCACTATAGAAAAAATAGCTAAACCACGAGAAAATACCAGGGCTTGGAGTCGATTTGGCATCAATTTCATCATTTCACCTCGGTGGGAGCGGCTGAAACGGCCGGTTTGGCACTGGCCTGGGGATCCACGCCCAAGGCATTGAGCTTGACCTCGACCATGCGACGGTACTCGGAACGGTCGTCCAATCCGGTGTAGGCCGCCTGATAGGCCGCCAGCGCCTCGGCATTTTTGCCTTGTGCGGCCAGCACGTCGCCACGGCGGTCGTCGGCCAAGCCTTTGAAAGCAACTGGGAAAGGCGCGCTCAGGCGGGCGAGCGCGGCGTCGTACTGTTTGGCCTCAAGCAGCAAAGCTGCGAGCCGCAGGCGCGCCACGGCCTGGTAGCCCTCGTCTTTGGCTTTGTCCGCCACCCAGACCAGCGCATCGCGAGCGACTTCGGGCTTGCCGTTCTCGTTCAGGAAACGGGCACCCAGCAACTGGGCCTGTTGAGCGAAGGTCGTGGCGCCGTATTTGTCACGAATGTCGGCCACCGCGCGTTCCACACGGGCGATCTCGCCGGACTGGATGGCACGCTCAACCTCGTCAAACAAGGCGGAGGCCTGCGCCGCTTGGCTTCGCTGCCAGTAGTTCCAACCATTCCAACTGGCCACGCCGGCCAGTACCACAATCAGCACCCAGGTGATGGGGTTGCCATACTGCTTCCAGAAGTGCTTGAGCTCGTCAAGCTGCTCCTGTTCTTCAAGGTCGAGGGGTTTTGCCATAGGTCTGAAAAGTTAACTCGCGATTGTAGGCTTCCCGGCAGCCATGCCCTCACGGCGGCAGGGTTGCTTCAGGAGCGCAAGGCGGCTGCCAGCGCCGCCACATCGTCGAGCCGGAAAACAGCCTGCTGTGCACCAAGGTCCTGCCGCTCGCCGCGCAGGGGTTTCAGCCCCACCTCGCCGCGCGCCAGTTCCTCCTGGCCAAACACCAGCGCGTGGCGGGCGCCGCTGGCGTCGGCCTTCTTGAATTGCGATTTCATGCTGCCAGTGCTGTCGGCCGCGGGCGATGCGTGCATCTGCACGCTGACGCCCTGGGCGCGCAGCGCCTGCAGCAGCCGCATGGCCAGGGGCAGCGCGGTGGCGTCGGGCAGTACGGCATAGGCGTCGGGTACCAACTCCGGCGCTCGGGCCGCTGCGGTCTTCAGCAGCTCCAGCACCCGCTCCACGCCCAGCGCCCAGCCCACAGCCGGCGCCGGTTTGCCGCCCATCTGGCCAATCAGGTAGTCGTAGCGGCCGCCACCGCAAATCGTGCCCTGGGCACCCAGCTGGGTGGTGATGAACTCGAACACCGTGAGGTTGTAGTAGTCCATTCCGCGCACCAGACGCGGGTTGATGGTGTAGTCCACGCCGTTGGCGTCGAGGATGGCGCGCACCGTGTTGAAGTGGGCTAACGATGCCGCACCCAGAAAATTCAGCAGCTGCGGCGCTGCGGCCACCACCGGCTGCATGGCCGGGTTCTTGGTGTCCAGAATGCGCAGCGGGTTGCTGTGCAAGCGGCGCTTGGCGTCTTCGTCCAGTACGTCCGCGTGTTGCTCGAGGTGGGCGACCAGGGCAGCGCGGTGGGCCAGGCGTTCGTCGGGCTGGCCCAGGCTGTTGAGCTCCAGGCGCACGTCGGTCAGACCGAGGTTTTGCCACAGGGCCTGCGCCAGCAGAATCAGTTCAGCGTCCACCTCGGCCCCGCCAAAACCCAACGCTTCGGCGCCGATCTGGTGAAACTGCCGGTAGCGCCCGCGCTGCGGCCGTTCGTGGCGGAACATCGGGCCCATGTAGTAGAGCCGCTTGCCACCCTCGTACAGCAGGTTGTGCTCGTTGACCGCGCGCACCACGCCGGCGGTGTTCTCGGGCCGCAAGGTGAGCTGCTCGCCGTTGAGCCGGTCTTCGAAACAGTACATCTCCTTCTCGACGATGTCGGTCACCTCGCCCAAACCACGCACGAACAGCGCGGTGGGCTCTACGATGGGGGTCCGGATGTTGCGGTAGGCGTAACGGGCCATCAGGTCACGCACGGTCTGCTCCAGCCACTCCCAACGCGCCGAATCGGGCGGCAAGATGTCGTTCATGCCCTTAACGGACGTCAATTTCTCAACCATGGGAACCTTCAGGCTTGGGCAGCAGCGGTCGTGCCAAAGCGCTTGTGGATGTAGTTTTCTACGATCTGATGGAACTCGGCGGCGATGTTGTCACCGCGCAGCGTCAGGGCCTTCTGGCCGTCGATGTAGACCGGTGCGGCGGGGGCTTCGCCGGTGCCGGGCAGGCTGATGCCAATGTCGGCGT
>CAZANT010000023.1:4940-15268 GCA_964486575.1 uncultured Burkholderiaceae bacterium
TTCGCCGGGGCCATTGACGATGCACCCCATCACGGCCACCTTCATGGCCTCCACACCGGGGTATTTGGCGCGCCAAACCGGCATCTGCGCGCGCAGGAAGTCGTCGATTTGTTTGGTGAGCTCCTGGAAGGTGGTGCTGGTGGTGCGACCGCAGCCAGGGCAGGCGGTAACGCTGGGCACAAAGCTGCGCAAACCGAGCGACTGCAGAATTTCCGACGCAATCACCACCTCTTGGGTGCGCGCTTCGCCAGGCTGCGGCGTGAGCGAGACACGGATGGTGTCACCAATGCCTTCTTGCAGCAGGATGGACAGCGCCGCGGCCGACGCGACCGTGCCTTTGGTGCCCATGCCAGCCTCGGTCAGGCCAAGGTGCAGCGCGTAGTCGCAGCGGGCGGCGAGTGCGCGGTAGACTGAAATCAGATCCTGCACGCCGCTCACCTTGCAGCTGAGAATAATCTGGTTGCCGTCCATGCCCATGGCCTCAGCGCGCTGGGCTGACTCGATGGCCGAGGTGATCAACGCCTGGTACATCACCGGTTGCGCGGGCCAGGGCTGGGCGCGGCGGCTGTTCTCGTCCATTAAACCAGCGAGCAGGTCCTGATCGAGGCTGCCCCAGTTCACGCCGATACGGACCGGCCTCTTCCAGCGCATCGCCGCTTCGATCATCTGCCCAAACTGGCGATCGCGTTTGTCGCCTTTGCCCACATTGCCGGGATTGATTCGGTACTTGGACAGCGCCTCGGCGCAGGCCGGGAAGTCGGTCAACAGACGGTGCCCGTTGTAATGGAAGTCACCCACCAGCGGCACATCAACGCCCATGCGGTCGAGCTGCTCGCGAATGTAGGGCACCTGAGCGGCTGCTTCGGGGGTGTTGACGGTGATGCGCACCATCTCCGAACCCGCCCGCGCCAGCTCCTTGACCTGGATCGCGGTGCCGATCGCATCCACCGTGTCGGTGTTGGTCATGGACTGCACCCGTACTGGGGCATCACCGCCCACGGTCACCACCCGGCTGCCCCAGACCACCTGGGCCTGGCGGGTCCGACGCGCTGGCGGTACGGCCACCGCAATGGGCAATTCGTCGTGGTGGGGCGGGTTGGTGGGCTGCGTCATCACTTCACCTCGAATCGGGCCACGTTGTCCTTGGCGCGGGCGGTGATGTCGAGCGGCTTGCCCCGCACTTCCACATCGACCACATCGGCACGACCGACCACCGCCAGCATCGGCGGCGTGCCATCGACCTGCACCACCTCACCGGCATTGACGAGGCGGCGCAACGGCGTACGACCGCGCGCGTCGGTCACCTCGATCCAGACCGATGCACGCGCCTTGAAACCCAGTACAGCGGGCACGCTGGACTCAGAACGTAGGCTCACAGCCGGGGTCAGAGTTGGGGAAGCAACGTCGCTGGCAGGCGGCACCGGGGTTGCCGGGACCAGAGAAGGCGCAATCACGACGGCGTTCACTGACCCGGTCGAAGCAGCCGCAGCAGCTCCTGGCGGGGGGGTAACGGCAGCGCTTGGCGTTTCCGCGCTGTTTTTGAGGCCGTTGACCAGGTTGTCAACCGGCGGAATCGAGGGCACCAGCAACATCACCAGGGCACCGACCAACAAGGCCAGCACCACCAAAGCCAGCGGGCTTTTCAGCAGTTTCAAAGCCACCGTCATGGGGCGGGGGGCATTGGCGCGAAACGGCGCGTTGAGTCCGGACTGTGCCCGCTCGAAGGAAAACTGGTCGTTCTGGGGCAACTGGTTCAGCACCGGTGCCGGGTCGATGTTGAGCACACGGCACACGCTGGAGGCCAAGGCTCGGGTGAACATTGGGCTCGGCAATTCGTCCAGTTGGCCGGCTTCGAGCGCAGTCAGCTTCGCGGTGGCCACCTTCAGCGTCTGCGAAAGGGCCTCCAGCGACAGGCCGGCGGCTTCACGGGCAGACCGCAGCTGACTGCCCGCCGAGGGAACCGCCGGTGGTGGTGGGGCAGCCGGCTGGTCAGGCGCCGTGGCGGGCAGTTCGGCGGCCGGAGCGCCTTCGGGTTCGGTCATTCAAAAGCTCCTCGCTCGAGCGCGGCGACTTCGGGCGACTGGGGGAAACGGCGGGTCAGTTGGTTCGCGAGTTGCTGCGCAGTGTCGCGGCTGCCCAAGCGACGTTCAACACGGACCCCCAACCACAGAGTTTCGGCGTTGGCGAGTTCGCTGTTGTTGAGCCGCCGCAGATAAAACCGGGCTTTTTCGTGGTTGCCACGCTGGTACAGCAACTTGGACAGGTTGTAGGCGACCACCGGGTTACCCGGGTCGAATTCATAGGCGCGCGACAGGCTGCGCTCGGCTTCCTCAGGCCGGGAGGCGTTCATCTGGCAGAGGCCGCGCGCCATCCAGGTTTTCGCCTGACCCCCATAGACCGCGCTGCCCAAGGCGGCAGCAAATTGGGGTTCTGCCTCGGTGTAGCGTGCCTGCTGGCACAACAACCAGCCGTAGTTGTGCGCGATGTTGGGGTCCCGCGGGTTGAGGGACGCGGCGCGGCGGAAGCTGTCCTCTGCCAAACGAGGTTCGTTCAACCGCATGTAGACGAGCCCGCGCAAGTTGAAGGCGTCGGCAAAGGTGGGGTCGGCGGCCAGAGACTGTTTGAGCTCGTCCAGCGCCACGGTGGTCTGGCCCTGGTCGAAATACCCTGTGGCGAGTTCCAGCCGGATGCGGGCACGCCGCCGAGCTTCGGGTTCGTCGGACGCGGTGACCACCTCGGGGGGGAGCGGACCATCGCCCGCAGCACCGCTTGCGCCAGGTTTTGTCGTGCAGCCGACAGACATCAGGGCACCCAACAGCATCCAACAGCCCAGAATGGCACGCACGATCAATTGGCTCACAGCGAAACCTCCCGTGAACGGACAGTAATGTCTTGGACCCGAACGCTGCGCTGTACGGCCATGCGCTCGCCGACCCGGGTGCGGTCCTGCACGTCGCCGGCCAGCTGCCCGCAGGCGGCGTCGATGTCATCACCGCGCGTTTTCCGCACCGTGACGACCAGACCTGCATCGTTCACGATGCGGGAAAAGGCGTCAATGGCTGGTTGGCTGGATCGGGTCAACCCCGAGGCGGGAAACGGATTGAACGGAATCAGGTTGAGCTTGGCGCGAACGCCGATGCCCCCATGGCCCTGCAGCAGCGCCACCAGTTGCCGCGCATGGTCTGGCTGGTCGTTCACGCCGTCGAGCATGCAGTACTCGAACGTGATGAAGTCGCGCGGCGCGTGGGCGAGGTAGCGTTGGCACGCGTCCAGCAGCTCAGCGATCGGGTATTTCTTGTTGATCGGCACCAGGCTGTCGCGCAAGCCGTCATTTGGCGCGTGCAGCGACACGGCCAATGCCACCGGGCAGTCCTGCGCGAGGCGGTCAATCATGGGTACAACGCCGGACGTGGACACGGTGACACGGCGACGAGACAGGCCGTAGCCGTGGTCGTCCAGCATTGCGCGCAGGGCGGGCACCAGGGCAGAAAAATTCTGCAGTGGCTCGCCCATGCCCATCATCACCACGTTGGAGATGACGCGCTCCGCCCGCCCCAGGTGCTTGCGCAAGAAATGCTCTGCAAACCACAGCTGGGCGATGATTTCGCCGGAAGACAGGTTGCGGCTGAAGCCCTGGTGGCCAGTGGAGCAAAAGCGGCAACCCACGGCACAACCGGCCTGGGAAGACACACACAGTGTGCCCCGATCGGTCTCAGGAATGAAAACGGTTTCAACGGCGTCGCCGTTGCCCACGTCGAACAGCCATTTGATGGTACCGTCGGCGGATTCATGCTGGCTCAGCACCGGCAGGGGTTCAATGCGGGCAGACCCTGCAAGCTTGTCGCGCAGGGACTTGGCGAGGTCGGTCATCTGGCCGAAGTCGGTCGCACCGCGCTGGTGAATCCACCGGAACAGTTGGGTCGCTCGAAAACGCTTTTCCCCCAGCTGCCCGCAATAGGCAGCCAAACCCTCGAGATCGAAGTCGAGCAGGTTGGCTGTCATCGTTTGCCAGCCCGTGGCTTACTTCCCAAACACGTTCATGCCGGCGAAGAAGAAAGCGATTTCAACGGCAGCGGTTTCGGCCGCGTCGGAACCGTGCACCGCGTTGGCGTCGATGCTGTCGGCGAAGTCAGCGCGAATGGTGCCCTTCTCAGCCTTCTTGGGATCGGTGGCGCCCATCAGCTCGCGGTTCTTGAGAATCGCGCCTTCGCCTTCCAGGACCTGGATCATGACGGGGCCGGAGATCATGAAGTCCACCAGGTCTTTGAAAAATGGGCGCGCCTTGTGAACGGCATAAAACGCCTCGGCTTCGCCGCGTGAAAGGTGGGCCATGCGGGCAGCGATGACCTTCAGGCCAGCACCTTCGAAGCGGGCGTAGATCTGACCAATGACGTTCTTGGCCACGGCGTCTGGCTTGATGATGGAGAGGGTGCGTTCGATGGCCATGAAAATTCCTTGATTTGTGGTGTGAAAGTTTGCCTGAAGTGGTCGCTTCAGCAAGCCCATGATTTTAGCCTGAGCCTATGACGGCGCGATGTGGCGCGCTGGTGACCTCAACGGCCCCGGCCTCCGCCGCGGCGCGGACCGGAGCCGAAGCCATTGCCACCCCCGCCGGACCCACCGCCGCCGCGCCTCTGTCCGGGTGCGCCAGGCCGCTGCCGCGTGAAGCTGTCAGCGCCGATGTAGCCAAAGGCGGTCTTCATAGGATCTGGCTGGTTGGCGCCAGTGTGGTCACGTTCTTCGCGGTGGCCACCGCGGTCGTTTCGGGGTGCGTTCTGGCCGTTGCGAGGCGGGGCGGGACCCCGGCGCGGGGCTTGACCAGGGCGTGGTGCGCCACTCATGCCCTGCCCTTCGGCCCGGTTGCGGTTGTTGCGGCCATTGCCACGACCCTGGTTGCGCGGCGGACGCGCGGCACTGTCACCGGCCTGGCCAGATGCGGCGTCGCGCTGGGGCCGGGGCGTGCCCACAGCCTGCAGCAGCGCCCGCATGTCGGGCTCGTCCAACTCCATGAAAGCGCCGCGCTTCAGGCCCCGGGGCAACAGCATCGCACCATAGCGGATGCGGATCAGGCGGCTGACCGCGTGGCCCACCGCCTCGAACATGCGGCGAACCTCGCGATTGCGGCCTTCGGCGATCGTCACGCGGTACCAGCAGTTGGCGCCCTCGCCCCCACCGGGTTCGATGGTGCCGAACTGAGCCATGCCGTCGTCCAAGCGCACACCGTCCAGAAGCTTTTGCTTCTCTTCGGCGCTGAGCGCACCCAGGACCCGGACCGCATATTCGCGCTCCAAGCCGAAACGAGGGTGCATCAACTGGTTAGCGAGCTCGCCTGAGCTGGTGAATAGCAGCAAGCCCTCCGTATTCAGGTCCAGGCGGCCCACCGATTGCCACTTGCCTTGGAACAATTTAGGCAACTTGCGAAACACTGTGGGACGGTTCTGCGGGTCGTCGTGGGTGACCACCTCGCCAGCAGGCTTGTGGTAGGCAATCACCCGCGGCGGTGGCGCCGAGATGCGGACCTTGATCGGTTTGCCGTTGACCTTGACGTGGTCGCCAAACTGGATGCGCTGGCCGATGTGGGCCGGCTCATTGTTGACCGAAATACGGCCTTCGGTGATGAGTTGCTCCATTTCGAGCCGGGAACCCAATCCCGCCTGTGCCAGTACCTTGTGCAGCTTGGGCGTTTCGGGTTGGGGCTGTAGCACGCGCTTGGGCAGTACCACCGCCTCGTTGGTTTCATCGGCGTCGAACTGGCCGGTGATGACATCCAGAAACTGGTAGCCACGGACTTCGCCAGCGCCAGCGAGCGCGGGAACAGCTACAGACTGTGGCTCAGTACTTGCTACTGAAACTGTAGCTCCACCTTCGGATTCCACTAGGGCACGGGACGGATTCTGCTCAAAATCAGGCGCCGGAGCGCTGTCAGGAGGGGTGGGCACGGGGGTGTCGGGTGACGTCATGGTGTGGGCTCGCGGGGTTCAACCGCTTCGGTGGCTGGCGGTGTGTCTGCGGGTGCAGCGAGGGCCGGGCTCTCGCCATGCCGGGGTGTATCGGTCGTGTCACTGGGACGGACGTCGGTACTGTCGTCTTCGAGCATTGGCAGCAAAGCCTGCGGCGACTCGCCCGATGCAGCCAGGCGGGCCAGCGCGGCTTCCGCGAGGCCGGGCTCGTCGAGCGAGGGCAACTGGTCCAGCGACGCCAAGCCGAGGTCGTCGAGAAACTGGCGGGTAGTTGCGTACAAGCCGGGGCGGCCGACGGTATCGCGGTGGCCTATGACATCAATCCAGCCGCGGTCTTCCAGCTGTTTGAGAATCAGGGAGTTGATGGTCACGCCGCGGATGTCTTCCATATCTCCACGCGTCACCGGTTGGCGGTAGGCAATGATCGCCAGCGTCTCCATTACCGCACGGGTGTATTTCGGTGGTTTTTCAGGGTGGAGCCGGTCGAGGTACTCACGCATTTGCGGTCGGCTCTGAAATCGCCAGCCGCTGGCGAGTTGAACCAGCTCCACGCCGCTCTGCGACCATTCCTGCTGAAGTTCGTCCAACAAGCTGCGCAGCGTGTCTGCCCCCAGCGCGTCGTTGAACAACGTGCGCATGTCGCGCAAGGGCAAAGGCTGCTGCGCACAAATCAAGGCGGTTTCAAGGACGCGCTTGGCATCCACCGTGTTCATGGTCGTTACTGAAGGGATAAAGCGCACGGGGCGCTGCGTGACTCTGGGGGCACAAGACATCGAGCCCGGGGGCTGTCACGTGTCTGTTGGCGTCTTGTGCACTGCCGCTCGGGCAAAGCCAGGGCGGCTCGGAGACCTAATTGTAGCGCAGGCCACCCAACGCAAGGGCTGTGGACAGGTCAGCCGGAAGTTCCGCTGTCAGGGCCACCGCCTGACCGGTGATGGGGTGCGCAAACGACAGGCGCTCGGCATGCAAGGCCTGGCGGGTCAGCGCTAAAGCTGGGCTGCCACCGTAGAGCGCGTCGGCCAGCAGCGGGTGACCGAGGCTGGCAGCGTGCACCCGAATCTGGTGGGTACGGCCGGTGTGCAAGGTGCAGCGCAACAGACAGTGCGTATCGGCATTGGCCAGCAGCTCAAAGTCGGTCTGTGCGGGCTTGCCAGCGTCGCGGCCCAGGTCAACCACCGCCATGCGCAGGCGCTTGCGCGGGTCGCGACCCACCGGGGCGTCGACCCGCCGCACTGCTGCACCCAGCCAAGGTTTGTGCGCAACCGCCAGATACTGCCGATGCACCTCGCGCGCCGCGATCTGCCGCACCAAGGTGTCCATGGCGGCACGGGTCCGGGCCACCACCATCAGGCCGCTGGTGTCCTTGTCCAACCGGTGCACGATGCCGGCGCGTGGCAGCAAAGCAGCCTGGGGGTCCAGGGCCAGCAAGCCGTTCAGCAAAGTGCCCGACCAGTTGCCAGGCGCCGGGTGGACCACCAGCCCCGCTGGTTTGTCGATTACCCGCAGGTGCGCATCCTCGTACACCGTTTGCAGGTCCATGGGTTCCGGCCGGAAGGCCTGGCTCTGCAACGTGGGCCGCAGGCTGATCACCAGCGTGTCGCCCAGCCGCACCTTGGCGGACGGCTTGCGGGCCAACTTGTCGTTGACCAGCACCGCGCCGCCCTCGACCAACTGCTGCAGGTAGTTGCGCGACAGCTCGGGCACCAGCGCGACCAACGCATGGTCTAGCCGAGCACCGTGGTGCGCCCCGCCAACCGGGCACACACGCTGCTCGCACTCGGCCGCGGCTTCATCGGTGTCGTCGAACACGCCGGCGTCGGGGTCGGCCGCCACGGGGTCCACCGAAGGGTAGGTCGATATACTTGAAGGGCCGATTACCAAGGAGCTTTCCATATGTTGTGCACTAAATTATCGACGTTCCGGCTGATCGGGCTGGCGAGTCTTTCGGCCTTGCTCATGGCCTGCGCCAGCAGCTCTGCCGACAAGAGCGCCGACGTCAGCCCGAACAAGCTGTATAGCGATGCACGCGAAGAAGCGGCCTCAGGCGCCTACGACAAGGCCGTGCCCCTGTTCGAGAAGCTCGAAGGCCGCGCCGCTGGCACGCCCCTGGCACAACAAGCCCAGTTGGAAAAGGCTTATGCACAGTACAAGTCCAACGAACCAGCCCAGGCCCAGGCAACGCTCGACCGCTTTATCCGACTTCACCCTGCCAGCCCCGCGCTGGACTATGCCCTCTACCTCAAGGGCCTGATCAACTTCAACGACAACCTCGGCATTTTTGGCGGGCTGACCCGGCAGGACCTGTCCGAGCGCGATCAGAAGGCAGCCAAGGAGTCATTTGAGTCCTTCAAGGAACTGGTGACCCGCTTTCCCGATTCGCGTTACACACCCGACGCGCGCCAGCGCATGACCTACATCGTCAACTCGCTGGCGCAGTACGAAGTGCATGTGGCTCGGTACTACTTCAACCGCGGTGCCTATGTGGCGGCAATCAACCGGGCGCAACTCGCCATTGCCGACTACCGCGATGTGCCGGCGCTTGAAGAAGCCACCGCTATCCTGATGCGCTCTTACGACGCATTGGGTATGACCGACCTGCGCGACGACACTCGCCGCGTGCTGGCCCAGTCTTACCCCCAGAGCGAGTACCTGGGCCGAGGTGTCAAGGCCAACAAGAATCCATGGTGGAAGCTGTTCTGAGTGCATCCAGCGCTGCGTCCAGTTCCTGGGCGTTGGCTAGCCGACGCATTGGAGGCAAGGCGGCCAAAAGCCGGCGCCCGTAACCCATGGTGGCCAAGCGCGGGTCACACACCACCAACACGCCCGAGTCGTTCATTGTGCGGATTAACCGCCCGGCGCCCTGCTTGAGCATCACCGCTGCCTCAGGCACAAAATAATCGTTGAACGGACTGCGCCCCTCGGCTTCTAGGCGCTGGCTTCGCGCTTCTACCAACGGGTCGCCCGGTGGCGGGAACGGCAGCTTGTCAATCACCACCAGTTGTAACGCATCGCCAGGCAAGTCGACCCCCTCCCAGAAAGACGCTGAAGCCACCATCACACAACCGGTGGCACCCGGCTCGGCCGCAGCACGGAAATCTGCCATCAGCCGCCGCTTGGGCATTTCGCCTTGCACCAACACATCTGGGCCGCCGTGGGCCTGAAAGTCTTCTCTCAGCAGGGCACCAATCTGCCGCAGCGCACGCAGGGTCGTGGTGAGCACCATGGTGCGACCACCCAGGCGGCGGGCTGCCTTGGCGGTGAGTTGCGCGACCTGCACCGGATGCGCTGCATCACTGGGCTTGGCCATGGTTTGGGGGACGTACAGAGCGGCTTGCTCTGCATAGTTGAACGGGCTGCCGAAGCGGGCGATGCGGGCATGACCAAGACCGCAAGGCTCGGTGAACCAGCGCAACTGGGGGTCGTCGCCGAGGGTGGCAGAGGTGAATACCCAGGCGCAGGGCCCCGTGCTAGCGGCTGGATCGACGGGCGCTGTGTCGCCTCGCCAAACGCGCCGCATCGCGTCGGCGATGTCAAGCGGGGATTCGGTCAAACGCAGGGCTGTGCCGGTCTCTGCCCAGCGAACACAGCCAGGTGCACAAGCTTGCCGGAACTGAGCGACACGCGCCTCGGAAGCCTGGACACGTTCACGCAGCCGCACAAAGTCCGGGCCAAGCTCGCTCACTGTGTCCAAGGCGGCTGAAGCCGCCGTGAGTGCCTCGGCCAGCGACTGCAACGCCGTATCCCAGGATTCTGGGTCAACGCCTTCTGGTGCACGCCCTGTCCAGCGCAATTTGCTGCTGACACGGTGACCGGCAGACAGACGCAGATTACGGGACGCCCGGTCCACCGCCGAGGCGGCAGCGGACCAGTCAGCCAAGCCCCGGGCTTGCTGCAGTCCCGTGGCGAGCATGTCGCGGCACAGGTCAAGCAGTTGCGATGTGGACAGCTGCGCGCCGAGAAACTGTACGCCAGTCTCATTGAGTTGGTGCGCCTCATCAAAAATCGCCACCCGCACACTGGGTAACAGTTCTGCGACGCCGGACTCGCGCACCCCGATGTCCGCAAAAAACAGGTGATGGTTGATTACCACCAGATCAGCGGCCATCGCCTCCCGGCGTGCCCGGTTGACATGGCAGGCCCGGTGCTGTGGGCACGGGGTACCCAGGCAGTTGTCCCGGGTGGAAGTCACCAGCGGGATCACCGGTGACCGGTCGTCCAAGTCAGCCAGCTCCGCCAGGTCGCCGGTGACGGTGGCCTGTGCCCATTGCACTACCTGTGCCAGCATGCGTCCGGTCTGCGGATCTGCGGACATGGCATCCTGATGGGCGTTGTGCATGCGGTGCAGGCACAGGTAGCTGCCACGCCCCT
>CAZANT010000024.1:0-14635 GCA_964486575.1 uncultured Burkholderiaceae bacterium
GCACGTGCGGGTCGTTCACCGCCTCGCGCAGGAAAGCGAGCACCGCGTCAAACCGCTCAAACGGCTGGTGGATCAAGGCGTCACCCGCTTGCAGTTGCTCAAAGAAGGACTGGCCCCGGCGGACCTGTACGGGCCAGCTCGCTTGGTAAGGTGGAAACAGCAGCTTGGGTTGGTTGACGAGGTCGATCAACTGCGACAGGCGGGCCAGGTTCACCGGACCGTGTACCCGGTACAAAGCGCCTTCGGGCAAATTGAACTCCTTGAGCAGATAACTCGACAGGAACTCAGAGCAACCCGCCGACACCTCAAGCCGCACGGCCTGACCGTAATGGCGCATGACCAAGCCCTCGCGCAGCGCGGTGCGGAGGTTTTGTACGTCGTCTTCGTCCACCGAAAGGTCGGAGTGGCGTGTGACGCGGAACTGCGAAAACTGGCCGACCTCGCGTCCCGGAAACAGGTCAACCAGGTGCGCACGAATCACACTGGAAAGCGACACCAGCACCGTATGGTTGCCCGACACCTTGGCCGGCAGCCGGATCAGGCGGGGCAGCACCCGCGGTACCTTGACGATGGCGATTTCGTTTTCCCGCCCAAAAGCATCGCTGCCACCAAGGCGGGCAATGAAATTGAGCGACTTGTTGGCCACCTGCGGGAACGGGTGGGCCGGGTCGAGGCTGACCGGAATCAGCAGCGGCCTCACCTCGCGCTCAAAGTACGCCTTCACCCACCGGCGCTGCGCCACGTTGCGCTCGCCGTGCGACAGGATCTTGATGCCGTTGCGGGCAAAAGTGGGCAACAGCTCGTCGTTGTACAGCGTGTACTGCTGCGCCACCAAGGCGTGTGCGGCGGCGGCCATGGACTCAAAACTGGCAATACTGTAGGTGCCTTTGTCGTCCTGACTGCGGGCGGCGCTCAGATGGGGTGCGGCGCGCACCTCAAAGAACTCGTCAAGGTTGGACGAGACGATGCACAGGTAGCGGAGCCGCTCAAGCAGGGGCACATCGGCGCGGTGCGCCCAGTCCAGCACCCGCGCGTTGAAAGCAAGGATGCTGTGGTCTCGGTCCAGCAGGGTGACGGCGCGTGGCGATGCGGGAGTGGGCAGTGGCATCGGAATCAAAAGCTTTTGTTACATGCTATGAAGCTTTGATGACACGCGTGTGACAAAACCCCCCGGGGATCAGGCCTATGCCGGCAGGCTTGCCGCGTGGTTGGCCGCAGCCTGCTGGCGGTATTCCAGCGAAGACGGGTCCGCCTGCCAGTGGATCAGCTCCAGCCGGCCATCGAAATGCTCCACCAGCGCGGTGCGGCTCTCAACCCAGTCGCCATCGTTGCAGTAGAGCGTACCGTCGATCATGCGCATCTCGGCGCGGTGAATATGGCCACACACCACCCCATGGTGGCCCAGCTTGCGCGCTTCTTGCGCCACCGCACCTTCGAACGCCATCACGTAGTTGAGCGCCATTTTGACCTTGTGCTTCAAGTAAGCCGAGAGCGACCAGTAAGGCAGACCCAAGCGTGCGCGCAGGCTGTTGAGGTGGCGGTTCATGCGCAGGGTGAACTCGTACAGGTTATCACCCAGGTAAGCCAGCCACTTGGCGTACTGGATCACACCGTCAAAGTAGTCGCCATGTACCACCCACAGGCGCCGGCCGTCGGCGGTGGTGTGCACGGTGTCGTGAACCACCTCGATGCCACCGAAGCTGTGGCCGATGAAGCCGCGTGCAAATTCGTCGTGGTTGCCAGGCACGTAGACGATCTGGCAACCCTTGCGAGCGCGGCGCAACAGCTTTTGCACCACGTCGTTGTGCAGTTGCGGCCAATACCATTTGCGGCGCAGTTGCCAGCCGTCGATGATGTCACCCACAAGGTAGAGGTGGTCGCTCGGGTGCGTTTTGAGGAAGTCCAGCAGTGCGGCAGCCTGGCACCCCGGGGTGCCCAGGTGCAGGTCGGAAATAAAGATGGTGCGGTAGCGTTGGCCTTCTTCATCGCCGTCCGCAGTCTCGAGCGTGTCTGGGTCTTCCGGAGTGCTATGGAGGCTGACGATCGGCAATGGCGGCTGGGGCCAGACGGCGCCACGCCCGTCTGCCAGGGGGTTGGCGCTGTCGAATGCGGTCCGCATCAGGCCCCCAGGAAATGCTTTCGGTAGCGCAGGGGCAGGTCGGCAATCCGCATCAGCATCGGCAGGTCGGCGGAGTTGAAGTCGGGGTCCCAGGCCGGTGGTCCGAGCACCTTGGCTCCCAATCGCAAGTAGCCCTTGATCAGGGCAGGCGGCTCCACCGGCAAGCTGCCGTCGAGCCGCTCCACCGGCAGTGGCAGCCGGGGCATCACGTGGTATTCGATCGGCGCCAAGTGGGTCTGGCGCACCTGGTGCCAGATGCTGGCGGCCGCGTCACCGCTGACCATGCCGTTGTGCAGCATCGGGATGCTGGCACAACCGATCATGGTGTCCAGCTGATTGCGTACCATGAAGCCGGCCAGCGCGCCCCACAGCGCCATGATCACGCCGCCGTGGCGGTGGTCGGGGTGGACGCAGCTGCGGCCCAGCTCGACCATGCGCGAGCGCAGGCCACGCAAGCGGGTCAAATCGAACTCGGTGTCGCTGTAGGTGCTGCCAATGCGCTTGGCCTGGGCGGGAGTCAGCACGCGGTAGGTGCCAACCACCTCTTGCGTGGCCTCGTCGCGCACCAGCAGGTGTTCGCAAAAGTCGTCGAACAAATCCACATCGTGACCGTCAAGCGGGGTATTCAGGCGCGCGCCCATTTCCCCGGCGAAAATGTTGAACCTCAGACGCTGGGCTTGCCGGACTTCGTCCAGGTGTTGCGCCCACGAAACCTGAATACCGCCGCGCCCGCCCGATACGACTGCTTGAACGCCAGAATCGTGAGGCCGGTGAAGTGACCCCCTTGGCAGCGCGTGGGCTGCCGGTGACAGGGGGAAGGTGGGGTTCGGCAGTTCTTTCATCTTCTTCTCCTTCAACAGGGACAGCGTTGTGTTTTTGGTGCCTCCATGGTGGCGGCCGGTGATGACCGAGTTGTGGCAGTTGCGTTGCACTTACGTGACAACGCAGCGAGAAGAATCCCCTATTTGCTATTTAATTTATAGCTAATTAGTCATTTTTTACGTGGGCTTGAAACCGATTTGGCTTGAAATGCACCTGCAGACGGTTGCAGCAGGGCCCTGGCAGGGTCAGATGATGCGCTGGTTCACCCGCTGCGACAACGCGGCGGCGCTTTCCTTGCGTTCGCTGTAGCGGTCCACCAGGTGGGCCGACGCATCGCGGGTCAGCAAGGTGAATTTGACCAGTTCTTCCATCACGTCCACCACCCGGTCGTAGTAGGCCGAAGGCTTCATACGCCCGGCATCGTCGAACTCCAGAAACGCCTTGGCCACCGACGACTGGTTGGGGATCGTCACCATCCGCATCCAGCGGCCCAGCACGCGCAGCTGGTTCACCGCGTTGAACGATTGGGAGCCGCCCGACACTTGCATGATGGCCAGCGTCTTGCCTTGGGTCGGCCGCACCGCGCCGTCGTTCAGCGGAATCCAGTCGATTTGCGCCTTCAAGATACCAGTCATCGCGCCATGCCGCTCGGGCGAGCACCAGACCATGCCCTCGCTCCAGGCGGCCAGTTGGCGTAATGCCTGAACTTTGGGGTGCGACTCGGGCGCACCATCGGGCAATGGCAGGTCGCGCGGGTCAAAGGTGCGCGTCTCGGCCCCGAGCGCCCGCAACAGCCGGGCGGCTTCTTCGGTCAGCAAACGGCTGTACGACCGTTCGCGCAGCGATCCGTAAAGCAGCAGGATGCGCGGCGGGTGGCGCGAGGGGGCGGCCGGGAACAGCGCGCCCATGTCGGTGCGGTGGAAGAGCGCAGCGTCGAGCTGCGGAAGGTCGGCCAGATCGGGGGCGTTTGTCACAGGAAGTTCACGATTCATTTTTATAATTCAACTACAATTGAAACATGGAAACATTATCCACTATTGCCCTCGCTGAACCAGTGGCCGTCAAGGCCTTGCAAGCACTGGCGCAAGCGCAGAGGCTACGTGCCTTCCGGGCTTTGGTTGCGGCCGGGCCAGATGGCCTGACACCGGGCGCCATGGCCGAAACCCTGGGCGTGGCCCCCAGCGGCCTGTCGTTTCACCTCAAAGAACTGGCCCACGCGGGCCTGGTGACCAGCGAGCCGCGCGGCCGCCACCTGATTTACCGAGCGCAGTTTGGGCAAATGAACGCCCTGCTCGCCTACCTGACAGAGCACTGCTGCCAGGGCGAGCCCTGCGAACTTACGCCGAACACCGCTTGCACAGACTGCTAACCCTCAACCACCACACCCGGAAACCACCATGTCCGACAGCCCCATCAACGTCCTGTTCCTGTGCACCCACAATTCGGCCCGCAGCATTTTGGCCGAAGCCACTCTGAACCACATTGGCCAGGGCCGCTTCAAGGCCTATTCGGCTGGCAGCAGCCCGCGTGAGAACCAGCAGCCCAACCCAATGGCGCTGCAGGTGCTGGCCAATGCCGGCATTGACACCACTGGTCTCGCCAGCAAAAACTGGGATGTGTTTGGCACGCCCGACGCGCCGCACATGCACCTGGTCATCACCGTGTGCGACAACGCCGCTGGTGAAACCTGCCCCTACTGGCCCGGCCAGCCCGCCACAGCCCACTGGGGCTACCCCGACCCGTCTGAAGTACAGGGCACGGACGAACAGCGTCTGGAAGCCTTCCGCCAGACGCTGCACGCCATCCGCCGCCGGTTGGAGCTGCTGGTCAACCTGCCGCTGGCCAATGTTGACAAACTGATGCTGCAAAAGCAGGCCCGCGACCTCGCCCAGCCATGAGCGCGGCCGCTGCAGAAGCCACACCGGCCGAGACGCCTGCCACGCTGCCGCAGCAACTGCTGGCCGAGTGCCTCGGCACCGCCGCGCTGCTGTGTGCGGTCATTGGCTCCGGCATCATGGCCGAGACCCTGAGCGGCGGCAACACGGGCCTCGCGCTGTTGGCCAACACGCTGGTCACGGTGTTTGCGTTGTACGTGTTGATCGAAACACTGGGGCCAGTCAGCGGCGCGCACTTCAACCCGGTGGTGACACTGGTTTTGAGATCAAACGCAGGTCAAGCCCAAGCAGTTTCTGGACGTTCAGCTCTTCTTTTCATAGCTTTTCAATTAGTGGGCGCGGTGCTGGGGACCTGGCTGGCCCATGCGATGTATGAACAGTCCATCTGGCAGCTGAGCCACAAGCTGCGCGGCGGCTGGGATGCGGCAGGCCAGTTTCAGGGGGTGGGCCAGTGGCTGGCCGAAGCGGTTGCCACCGCTGGGCTGGTCTTCACCATCCTGCGGGCGCCTCCCGGCAAGGCATCGGCGTTGGTGGCCTGCTACATCGGTGCGGCCTACTGGTTCACCGCCAGTACCTCGTTTGCCAACCCTGCCGCCGTGTTGGGCCGCATGCTGAGCGACAGCTTTGCAGGCATCGCGCCGGCCAGCGCGATGGGTTTTGTGCTGGCCCAGGTGCTCGGCGGTTGGCTTGGCCTGCGGCTGAGCGGGTGGCTGCCCAAGGTCTAGAAGCGCGTTCCCAGCGACACCCGAATCTGGTCTTTGGCCGTGAAGTTGACCTGCGGGTCGTAGGCAAGCTTCACAAAATACTGCGGCCAGTCGTACCCCACCGACAGGCCAATGCGCTGCTGCGAGCCCCCCGCCGGCTCCCAGCCGCTGATGGCGGACAAACCCACTTTGAGCGTCTGGTTGCCATGCATCGGAGTGCCATAAACGAGATGGACTGTGCGCTGGCCCACATCGGTGTTGCCCTGACGCACCCACTGCAGCGAAAGCGAGTCCTGGCCGGGCCACAGGTAGCTGGCCGTGACCAGCGATTTCTCATCCGAGTCGGGGCTAAAACCCAGCCCGCTGCGGTAGGGCTGGCGCCGTGCGCCCACAGCCAGCCGCCAGGACTCGCCTTTACCCAACCACAGCCCGGCGCCCGACAGGCTACCCTCGTTGTTGCTGAACAATGATGGCCGGACCCGCACTGAACCCCAAGGCAGACGCAACGCGCTGGCATTCAGGCCCAGCGCGGGTTGGACCCAACTCGCAGGCCAGGCGCCCAACGCCGCGGGGTGCCCGAGCTGGTACAGCTCGGTGCCACTCAGGCGGGTACGCTCCTGAAGCGAGTCGCCAGCGGCCCAGACCATAGGCGCCAGCAGGGCAGCCACCATGGCGAATGGCACCTTGAGGTCGGTGTTGTGTGTGCGCATAGAGCCTCCTGAAGATGACTCTGTTGTACGCCGCAGGCGAGCTCGGGGTGAGCCAATCTGCGTGGTTTTCTCACCGGTTTTCCGGCAATGCCAGGTACGCGGCTTAGCCCGCGCGTACCACGTCGGCCAGCCGTTCGGCGCAGCGGTTGGCTCGGGTCAGGTCGCGCGCCTCCACCATCACCCGCAACAGCGGCTCGGTGCCGCTGGCGCGAATCAACACCCGGCCGGTGTTGCCCAATTCGGCCTCCACCGCGCGCACCGCCTCCCCCAGTCGGGCGTTGGCCTGCCAGTCCTGTCCCGGGCGCAACTTGATGTTGAGCAGCACCTGCGGGAACAGCGTGATGCCGCCCAGCAGCTCGGCAATGCTCTTGCCACTGTGCACACAGGCCTGCAGCACCTGCAGGGCGCTGATCAGGCCATCGCCGGTGGTGTGTTTGTCCAGCGCCAGCAGGTGGCCAGAGCCCTCCCCACCCAACAGCCAGCCCTTGGTCTCCAGCGCTTCGAGCACGTAGCGGTCGCCGACCTTGGCCCGCACGAACTCAACCCCCAACTGCTTTAAGGCCAGTTCCACCGCCATGTTGGTCATCAGCGTGCCGACCGCGCCAGGCACCGGCTCGCCGCGCGCCAGCCGTTCGCGAACCATCAGATAAAGGACTTCGTCGCCATTGAACAGGCGGCCGTGGGCATCCACCAGCTGCAGCCGATCGGCATCGCCGTCCAGCGCAATGCCGTAGTCTGCGTGGTTGGCCTTGACAGCGCGGATCAGCGCCTCGGGATGGGTCGCACCCACCTCGCGATTGATGTTCAAACCGTCAGGTGCGCACCCGATCGCAATCACGTCGGCGCCCAGTTCATGGAACACCTTGGGCGCGACCTGGTAGGCCGCTCCGTGGGCAGCGTCCACCACGATGGTCATGCCCTTCAAGGTGAGTTCATGCGAAAAGGTGGACTTACAGAACTCAATGTAGCGGCCCGCCGCGTCGTCAAGCCGGCGCGCCTTGCCGAGTGCAGCCGAATCGGCCCACACCGGGGGCTCGTCCATCGCGGCTTCCACCGCCATCTCCCAGGCGTCAGACAGCTTGGTGCCCTGCGCGCTGAAGAATTTGATGCCGTTGTCGGCAAAGGCGTTGTGGCTGGCGCTGATGACCACGCCCAGGCTGGCGCGCTGCGCACGGGTCAGGTAGGCCACACCCGGCGTAGGCAAGGGGCCGAGCAACACCACATCCACCCCGGCGGAGTTGAAGCCAGACTCCAAAGCGCTCTCCAGCATGTAGCCGGAAATACGGGTGTCTTTGCCGATCAGCACGGTTGGCCGGTCCTCGGTGCGCTTGAGCACCCTGCCCACCGCGTGGGCGAGGCGCAGCACAAAGTCTGGGGTGATGGGCGCTTGGCCCACGGTGCCACGGATCCCGTCAGTGCCAAAGTATCTGCGAGCCATGCAGCGTCTCCTTGTTGTTCTTGGTTTGGTTTATAGCGCAGCGGTGGTCGCCTGCAGAACCTGCAGAGCCAGCGCGGTCTCGCGCACATCGTGCACCCGGACCACGCGCGCGCCGCGTTCCACTGCCAGCACCGCGGCCACCACACTGGGCAGCATCCGCTCGGTCACATCGAGCCCAGTGATGGCGCCGAGCGAGGACTTGCGCGACCAGCCGGCCAGCACGGCGCAGCCTGTCGCCTGCAGCGCCTGCTGCTGCGCCAGCAGGCTGAAGTTCTGTGCCGCGGTTTTGCCAAAGCCTATGCCTGGGTCAACCGCGATGCGCTCAGTGTCAACGCCCAGCGTCTGCAACGCCTGCACTCGGCCCGTGAGGAAAGCAGCCACCTGCGGCACTACATCGCCCACCATGGGTTCGGTCTGCATGGTCCGCGGCTCGCGGTGCATGTGCATCAGGCACACGCCACAGGTGGGGTGACTGACCACCACCGACTGGGCGCCGGGCTGACGCAACGCCCAAATGTCATTGACAATGTCGGCGCCCAAGTCCAGCGCTGCCTGCATGACTTCAGGCTTGTAAGTGTCTACCGAAATCGGCACGCCGAGTGTGACCGCCACCTTGAGTACCGGCAGCAGCCGGGTCAGCTCGTCCTCCAGCGGAAGCGCTACGGCACCGGGTCGGGTGGATTCTGCACCGAGGTCGAGAAGGTGCGCCCCCTCTCGCAAAAGCGTCTCACAGCGGCGCAGGGCATCGGCTGGCGCCAATGCCTGCCCACCGTCCGAGAACGAGTCGGGCGTCAGGTTGACGATGCCCATGATGCGGGGCTGCGTCAGGTCGATGCGAAAGCGGCTGGTTTGCCAGAACATGGGATGTGACAACAACGAAAACGGGGCCCGAGGCCCCGTTTCATGCGCATCTCAACCAATCAAGCAGCCGAAGGTGCGGGGTCGGTCGCTACCGCACCGCCGGTACCGCCACCACCGGACGCAGGAGGGATGCGCGGTGTCCAGTCCTTGGGCGGACGGGGCTCGCGGCCAGCCATGATGTCGTCAAGCTGGTCCGAGTCAATCGTCTCCCATTCCAGCAGGGCCTTCGCCATGGCGTGCATCTTGTCAGAGTTGTCTTCGATCAGCTTGCGGGCCAGTGCGTACTGCTCGTCGATGATGCGACGGACCTCGCTGTCGATCTTCTGCATGGTCTGCTCGCTCATGTTGGTCGTTTTGGTGACCGAGCGGCCGAGGAAGACCTCGCCTTCGTTGTCGGCATAAACCATCGGACCGAGCGCTTCGCTCATGCCGTAGCGCATCACCATGTCGCGGGCGATTTGCGAAGCCCGTTCAAAGTCGTTGCTGGCGCCGGTGGTCATCTGCTTCATGAACACCTCTTCCGCAATGCGGCCGCCGAACAGCATGCTGATCTGGTTCAGCATGAACTCGCTGTCATAGCTGTAGCGGTCTTGCGCTGGCAGGCTCATGGTCACACCCAGCGCACGGCCCCGCGGGATGATGGTGACTTTGTGCACCGGATCGCACTTGGGCAAAAGCTTGCCGATCAGCGCGTGGCCCGATTCGTGGTAGGCCGTGTTGCGGCGCTCCTCCTCGGGCATGACCATGCTCTTGCGCTCGGGGCCCATCAGGATCTTGTCTTTGGCCTTCTCGAAGTCCTGCATCTCCACCACGCGGGCACTGCGACGGGCAGCCATCAGCGCGGCCTCGTTGCAAAGATTGGCCAAGTCGGCACCACTCATGCCGGGCGTGCCACGGGCGATGACGCCGGGATTCACGTCCTGGCCGACAGGGACTTTGCGCATGTGTACATTGAGAATCTGCTCGCGGCCACGAATGTCTGGCAACGTCACATAAACCTGTCGGTCAAAGCGACCAGGACGCAACAAGGCTGCGTCCAAAATGTCGGGGCGGTTGGTGGCCGCGACCACGATCACGCCGAGGTTGGTCTCGAAGCCGTCCATCTCAACCAGCATCTGGTTCAGGGTTTGCTCGCGTTCGTCGTTGCCACCGCCGAGGCCAGCGCCACGCTGGCGGCCGACTGCGTCAATTTCGTCAATGAAGATGATGCAAGGGGCGTTTTTCTTGGCGTTCTCGAACATGTCGCGCACGCGGGCCGCGCCGACACCGACGAACATTTCCACGAAATCAGAGCCTGAGATGCTGAAGAATGGCACCTTGGCTTCGCCGGCGATGGACTTGGCCAGCAAAGTCTTGCCGGTGCCGGGCGGCCCAACCAGTAACAAGCCGCGCGGGATTCGGCCGCCAAGTTTCTGGAAACGCTGCGGGTCCTTCAGGAAGTCGACCACTTCCTTGACTTCTTCTTTGGCCTCGTCGCAACCCGCGACGTCCGCAAAGGTCACCTGGTTGGTGTTCTCGTCCAGCATTCGGGCCTTGCTTTTGCCGAAGCTGAACGCCCCACCCTTGCCCCCGCCCTGCATCTGGCGCATGAAATAGATCCAGACACCGATCAGCAGCAGCATCGGGCCCCAGCTGACGAGCAGCGTGGTGAGCAACGAACCTTCTTCGCGCTGTTTGACGTCAAACTTCACGCCATTGGAAATCAGGTCGCCGACCAGACCGCGGTCGAGGTAGGTGGCGTTGGTGCGCACCCGGCGATCGTCGGTGGTGACGGCGTCGATCTCGGTGCCGCCCTGGCCCTCTTTGATCGTGGCGGCCTTGATGCGGTTGTTGCGCACTTCCTCCAAGAACTCGGAGTAGCCCATGTAACCGGCACCGGCAGCGCTGCGGGTGTCAAACTGCTTGAAGACGGTGAAGAGCACAAAGGCAATCACCAGCCAGATCGCAATTTTAGAAAACCACTGATTGTTCAAACGAGGCTCCAGTGAAGGGACTGCATGTAGATGACGCCATTTTAGGCGTTTCAAGTCCCAAGACCGCAGTTGTAGCCCAGTTCGCCCATGGGCGCAGCAAGGGTTTGCGCAGGATTTGCGCCACTTATCCCTGCATGGGCCGAATTTGTAAGCAATTGCCGCTGAACACCGCAGCGGTCAGGCTTTGCGTACCATGCCCACCAAAAAAGTCTCGGAGGACTTGTCGCGCGAG
The DNA here is from genome assembly GCA_964486575.1 of uncultured Burkholderiaceae bacterium. Classification (GTDB taxonomy): domain Bacteria; phylum Pseudomonadota; class Gammaproteobacteria; order Burkholderiales; family Burkholderiaceae_C; genus PCRC01. The sequence continues at coordinate 10,755 of CAZANT010000024.1, forward strand.
GCCTTGGGCTTGATGGGCTTGACGGTGCGAAACGAGGCCTTGAACAGCTTGACCAACTCGTTGTAGCCACTGCCGTGCAAGACCTTGACCACCAGCGCGCCCTCGGGCTTCATGTGGGTCTGGGTGAATTCCAGTGCCAGTTCCACCAAATGCGCCACCCGCGACGCGTCGGCCGACTCGATGCCCGACAGGTTGGGGGCCATGTCCGACACCACCACGTCGGCCAGCCGGCCCTGCAGCACCTCGGTGAGGCGCGTGAGCATCTCTGGTTCGCGAAAATCACCTTGCAGGAATTGCACGCCCTCGATCGGCGCCATCGGCAGCAGATCGAGCGCCACGATGGTGCCGTTGAGTTCCCCGATGGCCGCACCGGCCGGCGACATCTTGCGCCGGAGGTACTGACTCCAGGCGCCCGGCGCCGAACCCAGATCAACCACCAGGTGGCCAGGTTTGACCAAGCCCAGGGTTTCGTCGATTTCCTTCAGCTTGTAGGCAGCACGTGCGCGGTAGCCTTCGCGGGTGGCGAGCTTGACGTACGGGTCGTTGACGTGGTCGTTCAACCACGCCTTGTTGACTTTCTTGCTCTGCGTTTTGACTTTCATGCTGTCCTGTCTGTGCGGGGATAATACCCACATGCCCCAAATTCAACTCACGCCTGCCCAGCGCAAGGTTCACCGCGCCGAAGCCCACCACCTGGACCCGGTGGTGATGATCGGCAACGACGGCCTGACCCCAGCGGTCAAAAAAGAAGCCGACGCCGCGCTCAATGCGCACGGCCTGATCAAAATCCGCGTGTTGGGTGACGACCGGGCCGCCCGCGAACTCACGTACCAAACGCTCGCCAACGACCTGAATGCCGCCCCCATCCAGCACATCGGCAAGCTGCTGGTGCTGTGGCGCCCCAAACCACCCAAGGCCGCCAGCGCGCCCGACGACGACCGCATGCCTGGCCCGCGCGAGTTCAAGGTGCTGAAGTACAGCACCCGGGGAGGTCAGCGGCCGGAAGTCAAAACACTGCGGGTTCTGGGCAACCAGCGGTTAACGGCGGGTGGGCAGGTGAAGCGAGCCAAGCCGAAACAAACGTCAGTGAAAAAACGCAGCCAGACCTGACGGCGTCGGTCAGTGCCCGCGCGGGGTGGCCTTCCAGAGCACCATGCCAGCACACAGCCATTGCAGCGCGTACATGCCGCTGCCCAGCGAATGCCACAGCTTGAGGTTCTCCCGCGCCACGATGCGCGGTGCGACCGCAAACTCCACCAACAGCGCCAGCAACAGGCCAGCCACTACAAAAACAAGAGCACCTCTACCAGAGTTGATGAGGGCTCGAGAACGATTTGACCGTGAAAACAGCAAAAACAGCATGCCACAGGCCACGGCAACCCAGGTATGGGCGCTGAACAGCCTGGCCGCCATCTGGCCTGCCATGGCCGGCGTGGGCAGATGAACGAACAGCAGGGGCACCACCAGAAACCCCAGCACCGTCAGGCTGCCCCACCACAGGGCGGCAACAAACACCGGCAGGCGCGCGGCCATTTGCCCGCTCAGACGTAGCTGACCGTGACGATCTCGAAGCGCTTGACGCCGCCCGGCGTCTGCACCTCGACCGTATCGCCCTCGGACTTGCCAATCAGGGCACGGGCGATCGGGCTGGCGATGTTGATCAGACCAAGTTTGAGGTCGGCCTCGTCTTCTCCGACGATTTGGTAGGTCACCGCGTCGCCGCTGTCTTCGTCTTCCAACTGTACGGTCGAGCCAAACACGACCTTGCCTTCGCCATCCACCGCGGATGGATCGATCACCAGCGCCGCCGAAAGCTTGCCTTCGATTTCCTGAATGCGGCCTTCAATGAAGCCTTGGCGATCCTTGGCCGCTTCGTATTCGGCGTTCTCGCTCAGGTCACCCTGAGCGCGGGCGTCAGAAATGGCGTTGATGACCCAGGGCCGGTCAACTGTCTTGAGCCGGTGCAATTCGGCCTTGAGTTTTTCCGAACCCCGCAGGGTGATGGGAATGGTGGTCACGTGGCGTACTCCAAAAACGAAACCGCCGAAAACGGCCCTGCACCGAGGTGCGGCGGCCATGCGGCGGTCAATCAAACAGGGCGTTTAGACGAGCGTGCGTCCAGTCAGCCGGCTCAGGATGGCGAGCGGGCTTGCGTCAGGATTGTATTGCCTGGCGGCACTCAGGTGCAGTGTCTGTTCCAGCATGAACTGGCCGGACATCACCGCGTGCGGCGTCTGGTCAGAAAAACACACCCACACCGAACCTGCGGCGAAGGAGACTGTGTCTTGCGGCGCATTTTGCTGGTAGTTCGCGTCGGACTTCATGCCATCGTGCAGCTGCAGCATCAGATGGTCGTATTCACTGCGCAGCGACTTGGTGACCCGCAACGCCCGAAGCAAACGCGCCTGCCAACGCACATAGGGTTTTGCGGACGGCAAAAAGCGCCGGGCCACCGCCTCCAGCGGCTCACCGAGGCGCCACACCCGGGGTACGCCGTCGGGGTTGACGTTGGTAAAGACGCGCAAAATGCGCTCGCCGTAGTTTGGCCGGGAAGGAAAGGCATCCACATGCAGGCGCTTGTCGTCAGCCCGCCAGGACTGCACCCGGGTTGCCACCTGGGCCGGCCGGTAGCTGGTAGGGGCCAGACGCAACGCGGGTATGTAATGCGGCAGTAAGCCGTGCACCAGGAGCTCCGCCTGCCGCCGAAAACGTCCGACCATGTTTGCCACCGCCGCCTGCACGGCGGCGTCACCGGCGACGCCCTTGATCCGGCCTTGCGCATCCATGCTGATGTTGCGCGCGTTCGGTGAAAGCAAAGCGGGCGTCAGCAAGGCCCGCTCTTCTGGCTGCAGCGCAAACGCCAATTCGGGGAAATAAAGTACCTGCCCCGCTTCCAACGCACTGATCCAGTCTGGCTGCGGCGTGGCCGCCTCCCAGTCGGACAAATCGAGCGTGAGAACCAGCGTGGCCGGGGTGCTCAAGGATGTACCGGGCTCAGGCCAGCAACTGCGCGTGCATTTCCTGCACTGAAATCACATCGAGGTCATCCAGGTACTTCATGCCTTCCACGGCCGCTTCAGCGCCGGCGATGGTGGTGTAGGTCGTCACGCGGGCAAGCAGCGCCGAGGTGCGGATCGCACGGGAGTCGGCGATCGCATTGCGGCGCTCTTCCACCGTGTTGATGACCAACGCTATTTCGTCGTTCTTGATCATGTCAACGATGTGCGGCCGGCCTTCGGCGACCTTGTTCACCACGGTGCAGGGGATGCCCGCGGCCTGGATGGCGGCGGTCGTGCCCTTGGTGGCGACGATCTCGAACTTCAACGCGTGCAGTGCGCGGGCTACGGCCACCGCACGCTGCTTGTCGCTGTTTTTCACCGTCAGGAACACCTTACCAGAGCGCGGCAGCTTGGTACCCGCGCCGATTTGCGATTTGACAAAGGCTTCACCAAAGGTCTTCCCCACCCCCATCACCTCACCGGTGGACTTCATCTCGGGGCCAAGGATGGTGTCCACGCCCGGGAACTTGACGAACGGGAACACCGCTTCTTTCACGCTGAAGTACGGCGGCGTCACCTCGGTGGTGACGCCTTGCGATACCAGCGTTTGGCCTGCCATGCAGCGCGCTGCCACTTTGGCCAACTGCACACCGGTGGCCTTGCTGACGTAAGGAACGGTACGCGACGCGCGGGGGTTCACCTCCAGCACGAAGATCACGTCCTTGCCGTCGGTGTTCTGAATCGCGAACTGCACGTTCATCAACCCCACCACATTCAGCGCGCCAGCCATGGCGGCCGACTGCCGCTTGAGCTCGTCCACCGTGGCTTGAGACAACGAATACGGTGGCAAGGAGCACGCAGAGTCACCGCTGTGCACACCGG
>CAZANT010000025.1:0-14152 GCA_964486575.1 uncultured Burkholderiaceae bacterium
CCACCACGCCTTCGTGCGGGTGGCCAACCTCGTTGGCCAGGCCCATGCGCACCACGGGCCCTTTGCCGCTGGGTTTGGCGGCTTTTTCCGCCTGCAGGCGCAGGTAAGTTTGTTCGCTGCCATCAAAGTAGGCGTAAACACGGGAAACGCCGGCGATCGTGGTCAGCACCACCTGTTCATTCACCAGGTTGCCCGCGGTGACGTTGGCGCGCGATGCACGCCCGGCAATCGGCGCACGCACCTGGGTGTAGGCCAGGTTCAGCTGTGCGGTGCGCAGGGCCGCCTCGGCGCTGCGCAGGTCGGCTTGCGAGGTGCGGGAACCGGAGGTCAGCTGGTCGAACTCCTGCTTCGACACCGCCTGCGAGTCGAGCAAGGTTTTGGCGCGGCCCAGTTCTGTCCCGGCGAGCTCCTGACGCGCCCGGGTCGCGTCAAGTTGCGACTGCGCGCGGGCCACTTCTGCCTCAAAAGGGCGCGGGTCAATCTGGAACAGCAAGTCGCCTTTGCGCACGGTGGCGCCGTCCTTGAACAGCACCCGGTCAACGGTACCGGCCACCCGGGGGCGCAGTTCAACAAAGTCGCTGGCTTCCAGCCGGCCACTGAACTCTTCGCTGTTGGCCACGGTGCGAAGTACCGCCGGCGCAACGCTGACTGCGGCGGCTGGCGGCGGCCCGCCCTGCGCCTCGGCGCCCTTGCCGCAGCCCTGCAACGCCAGCGCTGCGCCCAGCGCCAAGCCAAGCCAGCCAGTGAAAAAGGTGGGGAACTTGCGCGCGCATTCGTTGTCTACTGAAGGCATGGTGAATGACCTGTTGGAGCTGGGTTCAGGTTGGCAGGCCAACCACGGGACACTGCTGGCACAGCACGGCTGCCTCACTCGGCACGGCGACCGGTGTGGACTGACAAACCAGCGAATGTCCCTGTGTTGACCTAGGGATTACCCTTCTTTATAGCCGAGGTCAAAAACCCCGGTTTTCCGGGGCCATCCGGTCACACCCCACCGCTGGCAGTCGGTTGGACGTGCCGCTGTCCTACGCTGTATGTGTCTTTTTGTCTGACATACGGCGGCCACGGGCGAACCTACGATGGCTTGCTTTTCGCCAGCCACCGCCACTGTGAAACCCACCACGCCTCAGCTTGACCTGCAGACCACGCCCCAGGGCCTGGTCGCAGCCTTGCACGGCCAGTGGACAGTGGCGCAGCTGGCGCGTGCCGACACCTGGGGGCCCATGGCCCGCCTTCTAAAGGACGCGGTGGCCCGGCGACCAGCCACCTGGGACCTGACTGAGCTCGACCAGCTGGACCACCTTGGTGCGCAGTGCCTCTGGCACCTCTGGGGCTACCAGTGGCCAGCCCAACTGAACACCACACCCAGCCAACGCGGGGTGCTGGAACGGGTGGCCGCCGGCGGCACCGGCCAGGCCGCGCCCACTTCAGCGACCGGCAGCGCGTTGACCCACGCTGTCGCGCGCCTGGGCAACGGTGTGGCGCTGGCCAAAGACCACGCGGGCGGCATGCTTCGGTTGGTGGGCCAGCTGGTACTGGACATCGGCCGCCTGCTGCGCCGACCGCAGGAGGCACCGTGGCGCGACATTTCCGGCCATCTGTACCGCATTGGCGCCAGCGCTCTGCCCATCACCGCGCTGCTCGGCGCCTTGATCGGTGTGGTGCTGGCCTACCTGATTTCGCAACAACTGCGGCAGTTTGGCGCAGGCTCGTTCATCGTCAACATCCTGGGCATTTCGCTGGTGCGGGAGTTGGGGCCGGTGCTGGCGGCCATCCTGATCGCCGGTCGCTCCGGCTCGGCCATCACCGCGCAAATTGGCGTGATGCGCGTGACCGAGGAGCTGGACGCGATGCGGGTGATGGGCATCGCGCCCGGCTACCGCCTGGTGCTGCCGCGCGCAATCGCGTTGGCGGTTGCCATGCCCCTCATCAGCGTCTGGACCACGCTGGCCGCATTGCTCGGCGGCATGCTGGCCACCCAACTGGCCACCGGCATCGCACCGAGCTTTTTCATCCGCGCCTTGCCGGAGGCGGTGGACGTGGCCAACCTGGCGCTGGCCACCGCCAAGTCGGTCGTGTTTGGTCTGGTGATCGCGCTGGTGGGCTGCCACTTCGGTCTGCGCGTCAAGCCCAACACCCAGAGCTTGGGGCAGGGCACCACCGCGTCGGTGGTGGCGTCGATCACGCTGGTGATCATGGTCAACGCCTTGTTTGCGGTGCTGTTCAAAGGCGTGGGGGTTTGACCATGGCCACTGACGCGGTCGTCGACATTCAAAAATTGTGGACGGTGTTCGGCTCCGCCGAGCGCGAGTTCGTGATTCACCAAGATCTGGATCTCACGGTCGACCGCCACGAAATTCTCACTTTGGTGGGTGGATCGGGCACCGGCAAAACCGTGTTGCTGCGCCAAATGCTGGGATTGGAACACCCGGCCAAGGGAGAGATCACCGTGCTCGACGAGCCGGCGTCGCAGCTGGGCAAAAAAGGGGCGGCTGCGCGGGTGGGCATGCTGTTCCAGCAGGGCGCTTTGTTCTCGGCCTTCACGGTGCTGGAGAACATTGCGTTTCCACTGCGCGAACTGCGCACCCTGCCCAAGGCACTCATCCATGAGGCCGCGATGGTGAAGCTGCAGATGGTCGGGCTGGGGCCTGAACACGCGAACAAAATGCCGAGCGATTTGTCGGGCGGCATGGTCAAGCGGGTGGCGCTGGCCCGCGCGCTGATCATGGACCCGCCACTGCTGCTGCTGGACGAGCCCACCGCCGGGCTCGACCCCGAAAGCGCCGACACCTTTTGCGCCTTGCTGCGCTCGCTGCACCGTGACATGGAGCTCACAGTGGTCATGGTCACCCACGACCTGGACACGTTGTTCGAACTCAGCACCCGTGTCGCTGTGCTGGCGGACCAGCGGGTGATCGTCAGCGGCCCGCCGCGCGAGGTGGCGGCCTTTGACCACCCCTTCATCGACACCTTCTTCCGCGGCGAGCGAGGCCGGCGCGCGATGGCGCCGCTGCGCGAACTGCCTCCTGACACGCCCGAAAAGACAACGCATCGCGAGAGGAACCCGAATGGAGAATAAAGCCCACGCGCTGATGGCAGGCGTGTTTGTGCTGGCGGTGAGCGCACTGCTGGCGCTGCTGGCCATCTGGCTCACCCGCGACACCACCGAGCGCCACTTCTACGAGCTCACCACCAGCGAAACCGTCAGTGGCCTGCAACCGCAGGCACTGGTGCGTTACCGCGGCGTGCCGGTCGGCAAGATCGACGCGATTGGCTTCGACACCAAGGTGGCGGGCAATGTGCTGATCCGCATCGCCGTTGACACCCACGCGCCGCTGACCACGGCCACCTTTGCCACCGTGGCCTCGCAGGGCATCACCGGCCTGGGCTTCATCCAGCTCGACGACGAAGACCGCAAGCCCGGCCAGGCCGCCGCCGCGCGGCTGCAGCCCAACGACAACGACCCGCCACGCATCCCGCTCAAGCCTGGGTTTCTGGACAAACTGGCGCGCCAGAGCGAGCTGATCGTGGACCGGGTGGAGCAGGCAAGCCAGCGCCTGAACCAGTTGTTGAGCGACGACAACCAGCAAGCCCTGGTGGGCGCTGTCAAACAGATGGGCGACGCTGCCGGCAACCTCAACCAGCTGGCGCTGAGGCTCGACACCACCGTATCTCAGAAGCTCGACCCGGCGCTCACCAGCTTCAGCCAGGCCACGCGCGACGTCAGCAAAGCCGCCACCCGCATGGGCGAGGTGGCCGAACGCCTGGGCGAGAAAGACGGCGCACTCGACAAGCTCGCGCAGGGCACCGACGCGCTCACCCGCAGCGCGCAAAACTTCAACAGCGTCACGCTGCCGCGCATCAACCGCGTCACCGATGACGTGGCCCGCAGCGCCCGCCAGGCCTCCCGCGCCGCCAACCAGCTCGGCGACAACCCGCGCTCGCTGATTTTCGGCAGCACACCGCCAGTCCCCGGTCCCGGCGAACCCGGATTCTCCGCCCCCGCCACAGGCCAGTAACCCCCAGAGTCACTATGAAAAATGTATCACCACCAAATTTCACATTGGCCTGGGATCGATTCGACATGAAAACGGCTTCGAAGGCCTTGCTGTGGGCCTTGGTGGGCACGCTGGCACTCACCGGCTGCAGCACCTTCGCCCCACCGCCACCGCGCGCCACCACCTACGACTTCGGCCCACCCACCGCCGTGGGCACCGCCGCCTTGGCGAGTGCCGGTTCTGCGCTGGCGCTGGGCGATGTGGACGCCCCGGTCGCGCTCGACAACCTGGCTGTGCTGTACCGCCTGGGGTATGCCGACGCGCAGCAGCCCCGACCCTACGCCCAGGCGCGCTGGAGCATGGCCCCGGCCCAGCTGCTGCGCCAGCGTCTGCGCGACCAGCTGAGTCAAACCCGCCCGGTGCTCAACCCCGGGGAGGCCACCGCGCAACGCACGCTGCGGGTGGAGTTGGAAGAATTCAGCCAGTGGTTTGATTCCCCCACCGCCAGCAGCGGCAGGGTGCGCCTGCGCGCCACCCTGCTGGAGAGCACGCCCAGTGGCGAAAAACTGCTCGCCCAACGCAACATCGCCACCCAGCGCCCGGCTTCCAGCGCCGACGCCGCCGGCGGCGTGCGCGCGCTCACCGCTGCCAGCGACGCTGCCATCGCCGAGCTTGACCTGTGGCTGGCGGCACAGCCCGCACGCTGAACTGCTAGAGTGCCAGCCACCGAGTTTTTTGGGGAGAACCCACCGTGACGACGCCCACCACCTTCGCCCAGTTTGAAGCCAACGCCAAAGCCCAGGGCTTTGACGAAGCACTGGAACGCCGCTGGGACCCGTTGACCGTCCTGGACACCCACACCCACCCGTTCGCAGCCAAGGCGACGGTGGTGCAAGGGGAGATGTGGCTCACGGTGAACGGCGAAACCCAGCACCTGCTGCCTGGCGATGGTTTCGATTTGGCCCAGGGCGTACCCCATTCCGAGCGCTACGGTACCGAAGGTGCAACGTACTGGGTCGCACGGCGGGCCGACGATTCGGCGCCTCCTGCCGGTTACTGACACAAAAAAACCAGGCGCGGGTGGGCCTGGCTTGGTTGCTGGTTGCCGCGCCCGGCGTGGCCGCCAGCGGGTTGCGAGGGCTTACAGCGCTGCGCTGCTGGCCAGCTTGGCCAGCGTCTCGTCAATCTTCTCGGCAACAGCGTTGAGCTGCGGGCTCTTGTACTGCGCCATGATCGGGCCCATCTTGTCGTAGCTGACCTGCGTCACGCCCTGCTTGTCCTGGTAGACGAAGATTTTGGTGGGCAGGTACAAGCCTACATCCGGGCCACCGGCTTCGAGCAGCTTTTTGGCGGTGAGCGGGTTGCCAATGACGAACAGGCGCGCCTTCATGTTGACCGGCACGCGCGACATGACCTTGCCCCAGTTGAGTTCGGCCACGGTGATCAGGCCGCTGCGGCCCGCCAGGGGCTCCATTTCAGCCGTCAGCTCGGCAAAGTTTTTACTGGCGCTGAGGCGGTTTCCCAGCAGTTCGGTGCTGGCTTTGCCAAGTTCGGCTTCCAGGTCTTTGACGGCCTGTTCGAACGGTTTTTGCGAGGCCAGCACCACGTGGGTGGTGGTGATGGTGGACTCCACAGTGCGGCCTGACGGTGCCGAACGTTTGGCCTCGCTGCCAGGCGACTGGGCCGACGACGCGCAGGCGGTGAGACCCAGGGCGACCGACAACACGGAGGCGGTGAAGATGGAATTTTTCATGGTGCAGCATCGCTTTCAAGAATTGAATCTGCACCGAGCATAGGTGGGTATGGGTGCGCTGACGCACCCAATGGCTGTGCTCAGGCCCAAAAAGGGCAACGTCCTACGCGACGCCGGGCGGCCGCCTCACGCTGGTCTCAGACAATGCCGCCAGATTCGACCCGAGCAGGGCGGCGACGGAACATCCCATAGCCCTCCATCTGCATCACTGGCTGGCCATGCTGGTTGACCATTTGCCACTGACTGCGGATCAAACCCACGTCGGGCCGGCTGGCCATCGGGCGCGACTCGACAATGTGCTGCGTGAGTTGCAGCACGTCGCCCGGGTAGACCGGCTTGAGCCACTTGAGGTTTTCCATGCCCGGCGAGCCCAGGCTCGACGACTGGCTCAAAAAGTTGGTGACCATCAACCGCATCGCCATGCTGCAGGTGTGCCAGCCGCTGGCGCACAGGCCACCGAACAGCGAGGCCTTGCCGCCGGCTTCGCTCAAATGGAAGGGCTGCGGGTCGAACTGGCTCGCGAAGGCAATGATCTCTTCGGCGGTGGGCGAGATGGTGCCAAGGTCGCGGGTGCTGCCCGCCTCCAGGTCTTCCCACCAGATGGTGATGTGGCGTTGTTCTGCGTTCATGAAGTCTCCGTTAGCGGCCACCGGCCACGTCAATCAAACTGCCGGTGGTGTAGCTGGACGCGCCAGACATCAGCCACCACACGGCCTGGGCCACCTCGTCGGCGGTGCCGGGGCGCTGCATTGGCACCTGGGGCGCCACCTCGTTGGCGCGGTTGGGTTGACCGCCGGAGGCGTGGATTTCGGTGGCGATGATGCCGGGCCGCACCGCGTTGACGCGGATGCCTTCGGTTGCCACTTCTTTGGCCAGTCCGAGGGTGAAGGTGTCGATCGCCGCCTTGGCCGCCGCGTAGTCCACATACTGCCCGGGCGAGCCGATGCGCGCCGCCGCGCTGCCGAGGTTGACGATGCTGCCGCCCGCACCGCCGTAGCGGGTGCTCATGCGCTTCACCGCTTCCCGGGCGCAGAGGAACGAGCCAATCACATTGACGTTGAACATGCGCGCGAGCCGGGCGGTGTCCATGCCGTCCACCCGCGCCGCAACGTCCACCACACCGGCGTTGTTCACCAGCGCAGCCAGCGGGCCAAGTTGCGCGTCCACCTGCCGGAACATCTGCACGATCTGCGCTTCAATCGCCACGTCGGCCTGCAACGCCACCGCCCGGCCCCCCGCCGCGCGGATCTGCTGCACCACCAACTCGGCTGCGGCGGCATTGCTTGCGTAGTTCACCGCCACCGCCCAGCCCTGCCGGGCCGCCAGCAGCGCGGTGGCGGCGCCAATGCCGCGCCCACCACCGGTGACCAGCACCACCTGTTCTTTGTCCATGCCCGCCCCGTCCTGCACACAAAATGCCATTGTCGGGGAAGGCCGTAAGACCCGTTGCCGCCCGCGCGACTGACCTTTGGCAACCGCCTTTCCCCCACTCAGGAGACCCCATGGCCCCGCGCATCGACTACTATTTCGCCCCTCAGAGCCCCTACACCTACCTCGGCCACAGCCGGTTCGTCGCGGCGGCCCGTGCCGCGGACGCCTCGGTGCAGGTGCTGCCCATGGACCTGGGCGGCAAGATTTTCCCGGTCTCTGGCGGTTTGCCATTGGGTCAGCGCGCGCCGCAACGGCTGGCTTACCGGCTGCTGGAATTGCGGCGCTTCAGTGACTATTTGGGCTTGCCGCTGAACCTCCAGCCCAAATTCTTTCCCGTGGCCGGAGACGCCGTGGCCCGGATGATCATTGCGGTCGACCAGCTGGACGGTGCCGAAGCGGCGCTGCGCTTCACCAGTGCGGTGCTCGCCGCGGTGTGGGCCGAAGACCGCAACATCGCCGACACCGCGGTGCAGGCCGCGCTCTTGGCCGAGTGTGGCCTGTCGGCCGACCGGCAGGCCGAGGCCCTGGCCCCTGCCGTGCAGGCCCGCTACGAGGCCAACACCCAGCAGGCGATTGACGCCGGCGTGTTTGGGGCGCCGAGCTACGTGCTCAATGGCGAAATCTTCTGGGGACAGGACCGGGTGGACTTTCTTGCCCGCGCGCTGGAAAAACACTGAACTGGCGCAGGCCACGGGGATTGCAGTAGGCTCTCGGTCGCGCGGCATCGCCGCCTCACTCGAGAACAAACAGGAGAACCCCATGCCCCACACCGTCTTCCTCAAATCCCCCGGCAACGTCTACTGCCCCACCTACGTGTCCCAGCCTGTGGGCACGCCGCGCGGTGCGGTGGTGGTGCTGCAGGAGATTTTTGGCGTCAACTCGCACATCCGTGCGGTGGCCGACGGCTATGCCGCCGCTGGCTACCTGGCGGTGGCGCCCGCCACGTTTGCCCGGGTGGAGGCCGATGTGGAACTGGGCTACACCGAGGCCGACATGGCCACCGGCTTCGGCCTGAAAACCCAAGTGGAGCAACTGCCCGACGCGGGTGTCATGACCGACATCCAGGCCGCCATCCGTCACGCTGGCGACGGCGGGCTGAAGGTCGGCATTGTCGGCTTCTGCTGGGGCGGCCTGCTGACCTGGCGCGCCGCCGCCACGCTGGAAGGCCTGAGCGCCGCCGTGCCTTACTACGGCGGTGGCGTAACCGCCGAGCCGGACGCCAGCCTGGTTCCGCAAGTGCCAGTGCTGGCCCACTTTGGCGACCAGGACCACTGGATTCCACTGGACAGCGTAGAAGCCTTCAAAAAGAAGCAGCCGGCAGTGGAAGTGCATGTGTACAACGCCAACCACGGCTTCAACTGCGACCAGCGCGGCTCCTACAACGAGGCAGCCGCCACGCTGGCCCGCGAGCGGACCCTGGCGTTTTTGGCCAAACACGTGGGCTAAAAACCGGTCAACGAGGCCGATTTTGAGCCTTTTCGTGCTCAAGCCTCCGTAAATACCAGCGATTTAGCTACTTTATTGGTAGCAAATTCCGCCTGTAGGCCAGGCGCTTCAACGCTCATTGCGAGCGAGAAAGCGCTTGCGCCAGAACACCAGTGTCATCACCACCGCGACCATCAGCATCGTGGCGCAAGCCCACCAGAAACCGGCCTGGGTGTGGATCAGCGGGATGAAGTCGAAGTTCATGCCAAAGATGCCGGCAATCAGGTTCAGCGGCAGGAACACGGCGGTGAGTGCGGTGAGCACCCGCATCACGTCGTTGGTGCGGTTGGCAGTGGCTGAGAAGTGCATCTGGATGGCCGACTCCAGCGACTGCTCCAGCCGCTGGACATGGGACAACACCCGCTCGATGTGCTCGATGGTGTCGCGGGTGCGCACCTGCAGCATCTCGCGCTCCAGCACCGCAAAGTCGTCCTCGTTCAAGGTCTGCAGCCACTCGGCCAGCGCTGTGCGCTGGTCTTCGCACATCTCTTGGAGCTGGTGCAGGGTGTTGCGGCCGTCCAGCAGCGCCTGCCAATTGGAAAAGCGCGAGCGGGGATCGAGCAGCTCGCTCTGCCAATGGTCGAGCTGGGTGGTGAGTCGGCGACGCAACTCGAGGTAGCCGTCGACCATGCTGTCAATGATGCGCAGCATCAGCTCGGCTGGGCTGGTGGGCATGCGCACCAAGCCCTTGCGCTGACTCAACGCGCCGTTGGGCGTGGCCCCGCCACCCGCGTCGCCCTGGCGCAGCAGGCGGTCGACAAACATGTCCCGCACACCACAGTCGGCCGGATGCACCGTAACAAGCACCCGGCCAAAGACCGCAAAACCCACAGGGCTGGTGTCGATGTGGCGCAGTGCCGACGGGCCAGCCCGGCGCACCGGCCGCACTTCGTTGCTGACCAGCCCACCCGACAGCGAACCCACCTCCCGCTCGCTGGCCGCCAGTCGGCGAAACACCAGCACGTCGTACTGGGAGGTGAAGTCGTAGTGCGAGGGCAGCTGGTTGTTCAACAGGTCGCGCACATGGAAGTCGAGCAGCGTGGTGCCGGCCAAGCGTTGCAGCGCCTCTTGAATCGGCGCCTGGTTGACCTCGAAGTCGCGCCGGGCGGCTGAGATCCAGATAAAGCCAGTGTCTGGCAGGGTGTCTGGCGCGGCGTCCAGCTCGCGCGCCTTGCCGGTGATCTCGACGATGCGCATGGCGTTGCTGCGTCAGACCGTTCAGCCGCGCAACAGCCGCGCCGCGTCGCGGGCGAAGTAGGTCAGCACACCATCGGCACCGGCACGTTTGAACGCCAGCAGGCTTTCGAGCATCACCGCGTCGTGGTCGAGCCAGCCGTTTTGCGCGGCGGCCTTGAGCATCGCGTACTCACCACTGACCTGGTAGGCGAAGGTCGGGACCTTGAACTCGTCTTTCACCCGGCGCACGATGTCGAGGTAAGGCATGCCGGGTTTGACCATGACCATATCGGCGCCTTCGGCAATGTCCAGTGCCACCTCGCGCAGCGCTTCGTTGCTGTTGCCGGGGTCCATCTGGTAGACCTTCTTGTTGCTTTTGCCGAGGTTGCCAGCCGAGCCCACCGCGTCACGGAACGGGCCGTAGAAGGCGCTGGCGTACTTGGCGCTGTAGGCCATGATGCGGGTGTGGATCAGCCCGCGCAGCTCCAGCATGTCGCGGATCGCGCCGATGCGGCCATCCATCATGTCGCTGGGGGCGACAATGTCCACGCCAGCTTCGGCCTGCACCAGCGCCTGGCCGACCAGCACCTCCACCGTTTCATCGTTCAGGATGTAGCCGGTGTCGTCCAGCAGGCCGTCTTGCCCGTGGCTGGTGAAGGGGTCGAGCGCCACATCGGTCATCACGCCGAGTTCGGGGAATCGCTGCTTCAGCGCCCGGACCACGTTGGGCACCAAACCGTCAGGGTTCAGCGCTTCCTGACCGTCGGGCGTCTTTAGCCGGCCGTCGATCACCGGGAACAGCGCCATCACCGGGATGCCCAGCTTCACGCAGTCTTCGGCCACCGGCAGCAGCAAATCCAGGCTCAGCCGCTCCACACCGGGCATGGAGGCCACCGCTTCGCGGCGGCCTTCGCCTTCCAGCACAAACACCGGGTAAATCAGGTCGTGTGGTGTGACCGCGTGTTCGCGCACCAGGTTGCGGGTGAACGTGTCGCGGCGCAGGCGGCGCGGGCGACCAGCGGGGAAAGGGGCGAGCGGGTAGGCGGAAGACGTCATGGTGCAGCCGGCATGTGGGAATGGGGTGGCTTGAATTATGGTGGCATACACTGCAGCCATGCTCTGGGTTAAATCATTTCACATCGTCTTCGTGGCGGCATGGTTCGCCGGCTTGTTTTACCTGCCGCGCATCTTCGTCAATCTGGCCATGGTGCCGCCCGAGAGCGTGGCCGAACGCCAGCGGCTGCTGGTGATGTCGCGCAAGCTGCTGCGCTTCACCACGCTGCTGTCGCTGCCAGCGCTGGTGCTGGGTTTGCTGCTGTGGCTGTACTACGGCATTGGCAAGGGCCCCGGCAACGGCTGGATGCACGCCAAGCTGATGGTGGTGTTTCTGGCCGTGGGCTACAACCACATGTGCGGCGCCATGCTGCGCAAGTTTGAAGCCGGTGTGAACCGGCGCAGCCACGTCTGGTACCGCTGGTTCAACGAAGCGCCGGTGCTGCTGCTGACGGTGGCCGTGGTGCTGGTGGTCGTCAAGCCCTTTTAACGCCACTGCGAAGCGAAGGTCTGGGCCATGGCAGGCAACACACCTTCCCCCCACCGCACGACCGCCTGGCCGCTGGCGCTGGTGTACGCCACGCTGGTGGTCTATGCCAGCCTCTACCCTTTTTCCGACTGGCGCGACCAGGGCGTCGTGCCCTGGGCCTACCTGACCGCGCCGCTGCCCAAGTACTGGACTGGCTTCGACGTGGCCATCAACCTGATGGGCTATGCGCCGCTGGGTTTTCTGCTGGCGCTCGGCGCGCTGCGCACCGGCCAGGGGCGCTGGGCTCTGCTGCTGGCGGTGGGCGGAACCTTCTGCCTGTCGGCCACCATGGAAGCGCTGCAGGCCTACCTTCCTGCGCGCGTGCCATCCAACGTCGACCTAGCCCTCAACACGCTCGGCGGCATGGGCGGTGCCCTGCTGGCCTGGCTGCTGGAGCGCGTGGGCGTGCTGGCCCGTTGGAACCGGGTGCGCAGCCGCTGGTTCCACGGCAACGCTCGGGGCGCGCTGGTGCTGCTGTCTCTGTGGCCGTTGGCCTTGTTGTTTCCGCCGCCGGTACCGCTGGGCCTGGGCCAGGTGATGGAGCGGGTCGAGGCTGGGCTGGCCAGCCTGCTAGAAGACACGCCCTTTCTCGACTGGCTGCCGGTGCGCGACATTGAACTGCAGCCGCTGGTGCCGGGCGCCGAGTTGCTTTGCGTGGTGTTCGGCGCGCTCGCGCCCATCTTGCTGGGCTACTCGGTGCTGCGGACGCTGAGCCAGCGGGCGGTGGTGATGCTCGCGCTGATGGCGGTGGCGGTGGGCGTGTCCACGTTGTCGGCCGCGCTCAGCTACGGGCCAGACCACGCCTGGGCCTGGCTCACCCTACCGGTGCAGGTGGGTCTGGTCGGCGCCCTGCTGCTGTCCGGCCTGCTGCTGCCGGTACCACGCCGAACCTGTGCTGCGCTGGCGTTGCTGGTTTTGGCGGTCTCACTGAGCCTGCTCAACCAGGCCCCGACCAGCGCCTACTTTGCGCAAACATTGCAAACCTGGGAGCAGGGCCGCTTCATCCGCTTCCATGGTCTGGCGCAGTGGCTGGGCTGGCTGTGGCCGTATGCGGCGCTGGTGGCGGTGGTGGTCCGGCTGTCGGCACGAGAACAGTAGTACCCAGCCCACCCAGCGCATGCGGTTCGCTGCCCCTTGGCGTGGGCCTGTCCTGCGCTTCGCTGGGGAGGAGTGCCTTGTTTCCCTGGAGGGGCGCGGCGAGAACAACCCGTCGCCCTGCCTACAATCCCACATGACCCAAGCTGCCCAATACTACGAACGCCATATTTTTTTCTGCCTCAACCACCGCAGCAGCGGCGAAGACTGCTGCGCCAAACACGGCGCAGAAGACGGTTTCAATCGCTGCAAGTCGCAGGTCAAGGCGGCTGGCCTGGCCGGGCCAGGGCAGGTGCGGGTGAACAAGGCCGGCTGCCTGGACCGTTGCGCCGCAGGCCCTGTGGCGGTGGTTTACCCCGAAGGCGTCTGGTACACCTTTGTGGACAACGCCGACATTGACGAGATCGTCGAGTCGCATCTCAAAAACGGTCAGGTCGTCGAGCGTCTGCTGACGCCGCCACACCTCGGCCGCTGAGGATGCGCCCGCTCAGCTTCGGCGCGCGCGCTCGTACAGCGGCAACACTTTCGACAGGTTGCGCTCCATCTCGGCAATCCGGGTGCTGCCCGAAGGGTGGGTAGACAACCACTGTGGTGGTGCACCCTTGTTGGCCGCCGACATTTTTTGCCACAGCGTGATGCCGGCACGCGGGTCATAACCGGCACGGGCCCCGAGTTCCATGCCGACCAGGTCGGCCTCGGTTTCGTCGGCACGACTGAAGTTGAGCGACATCAGCTGCGCGCCGCCACCAATGAGCTGCTGGCCAATCGCGCCAGCCCCCAGCAACTGACTCAGGATGTTGGCGCCAATGTTGGTGGCCGCACTTTTGCCCATGCGTTCCCGGGCGTGCTCGCGCAGCGCATGGGCCACCTCGTGGCCCATCACCATCGCGACTTCGTCGTCGGTTAGCTTGAGCTGCTCAAGAATACCGGTGTAGAACACGATCTTGCCGCCGGGCATGCAAAACGCATTGACCTGCTTGCTGCCGATCAGGTTGACCTCCCACTTCCAGTCTTTGGCACGCGGGTTCCAGGCCAGAGCATGGGGAATGATCTGCCGGGCAATCGCGCGCAGCCGCAGCACCTGGGGGTGGTTGTCGGGCCCGAGTGCGTTTTGCTCTCTGGCCTTTTGCAGCAGCTGCCCGTACTGCTGCTGCGCGGTGCGCTCGACATCTTCGGCCGGCACGAGGTTGGAGAACGCCGAGTTCTTGCCGACATCCACGCCCCCCTCCCGCTGCTGGGCCGGGGTCAACACCGGCAGGGCCAGCAACAAGGCCAGCAGGCTGGTGCGCAACGCGGGGGTCAACGTCGATGAGGGGGCAGCTTGGCGCATGGTTCACTCCAGAAAAAGGGGCCAAAGCACTGGCACCGCCCGCGTATTATTCCTGCATGTCCAGCCCCCCGCACGCCCCCCATCCGGTCAGCCCCCTCCCGGTGACCGAAGCTGTACCCTCCTGGGCCGACACGCTGCGGGTCTACCTGGAGCCGCCCACGCTGCGCATGCTGCTGCTTGGGTTTTCTGCCGGCCTGCCGCTGCTGCTGGTGCTGGGCACCCTGAGTTTCTGGCTGCGTGAAGCCGTGGCGCGCCCCAGGTGGCGCCGGCGTTGTTGACGAGGATGTCGATGTCGCCCAGGC
>CAZANT010000026.1:0-14125 GCA_964486575.1 uncultured Burkholderiaceae bacterium
TGAGGCTGTCGAGGATGTCCTTGACCACGTCGCGCAGGCCGGCCTGCATCGCGGCGTCGATCGGCGCGGTGTTGTTGGTGTCCTCGATGAAGTCGCCCAGGTGGGAGTCGTCGTCGTCGCCGATCGGCGTCTCCATGGAGATCGGCTCCTTGGCGATCTTCATGATCTTGCGGATCTTGTCTTCCGGGATCTCCATCTTCTGCGCGAGCAGGCTGGCGTCGGGCTCGAAGCCGAACTCCTGCAGATGCTGGCGCGAGATGCGGTTCATCTTGTTGATGGTCTCGATCATGTGCACCGGGATGCGGATGGTGCGGGCCTGGTCGGCGATCGAGCGGGTGATGGCCTGGCGGATCCACCAGGTGGCGTAGGTCGAGAACTTGTAGCCACGGCGGTATTCGAACTTGTCCACCGCCTTCATCAGGCCGATGTTGCCTTCCTGGATCAAATCAAGGAACTGCAGGCCGCGGTTGGTGTACTTCTTCGCGATCGAAATCACCAGGCGCAAGTTGGCCTCGATCATCTCTTTCTTGGCGTGGCGCGACGAAGCTTCGCCTTCGTTCATGCGCTTGTTGATGTCTTTCAGCTCGGACAGCGGCACCACCACGCGCGCCTGAATGTCGGCCAGCTTTTGCTGCAGTTCCTGGATGGGCGGGATGTTGCGTTCCATCACCGCCGACCAGGGCTTGCCGGCGGCCGCCTGCTTGACCACCCATTTCTGGTTCAGCAGGTTGGCCGGAAATTCCTTGATGAAGATGTCTTGGGGCATGCCGCACTTGTCAACAATGATGCGGCGCAGCTCGCGCTCTTTCTTGCGCACGTCGTCCACCTGGCTGCGCAGCATGTCGCACAGCTTCTCAATGGTTTTGGCGGTGAAACGGATCGTCATCAGCTCTTCGCTCAGGGCGTGTTGCGCCTTCATGTAAGCGGGTGTGCCGTAGCCTTCCTTGTCGTAGACCTTGTGGACTTTTTCGAACAGCTCGCGCAGCTTGTCAAAGCGGCGCAGGGCTTCGTTCTTCAGCTCTTCCAGCTTTTTGGTGAGGGCTTTGGAGCCACCGTTGCCGTCGTCGTCGTCGGCTTCGTCGAACTCGTCAAAGTCTTCTTCAGCGACGTAGTCGTCGGCCTCGTTGGGGTTGGAGAAGCCGTCCACGATGGTGGAGATGACGACCTTGTTGTCACGGATGTCGTCTGCCAAGCGGAAGACCTCGGCAATCGTGGCTGGGCTGGCGCTGATGGCTTCCATCATGCGCATCAGTCCACCTTCGATGCGTTTGGCGATTTCGATTTCGCCTTCGCGGGTCAGCAACTCCACGGTGCCCATCTCGCGCATGTACATGCGAACCGGGTCGGTGGTGCGACCGAACTCACTGTCCACGGTCGACAGGGCGGCTTCGGCCTCTTCTTCGGCTTCTTCCACCGTGGTGGCGGTGGGCGCGGTGTTGTTCAGCAGCAGCGTCTCGGCGTCGGGCGTCTGTTCGTAAACCGCCACGCCGAGGTCGTTCAGCATGGTGACCACCACTTCCAGCGTTTCGGCGTCCACCAGCTTGTCGGGAAGGTGGTCGGAAATCTCGCCGTGCGTCAGGTAGCCACGGGTCTTGCCCAGCGTGATCAGGGTTTTCAGGCGCGAGCGGCGCTTGGCCATGTCTTCTTCAGACAGCACGGTCTCGTCGAGGCCGAACTCTTTCATCAGCGCGCGCTCTTTGGCCTTGCTGATCTTCATGCGCAGGGGCTTGACCTTCTCGGTCGTGACCTCCGGCTCACCGACCAGGTCGGCTTCGATGTCGCCCAGATCGTCGTCGACGTCGACGCTGGCAGTTTTGGGCTTGGGGCCGCGCTTGGCGCCGGCAGGCTTGCTGGCAGGCACCGCCGCCGCCGCCTTGGGCGGGCGACCAGGCTTCTTCTTGCCGGTGTCGGCTTCCGTGGCTGTGGAGGCAGCGGCTTTTTTCAGTTCGGCAGCCGTCGGGGCGGCTTTGGCAGTGGCTTTGGCCACGGATTTCTCTGTCACAGGTTTTGCTTTCGTTGAGGTCTTGGCGGCCGTGCCGGTGACTTTTTTCGCTGCGGGCGCCGGTGCCGGTTTGGCAGCCGCTTTTGCTGCCGTTTTCACGGCAGTTTTGGCAGCAGCCTTGGGCGTGGGCTTCGCAGGCGAGACGGGCTTTTGAGCAGGCATGTAATGAACCTCAGCAAATGAGCAATCGAACGCAGAAAAGCGCCACCGTGGTGCCGGCGCGCAGAGAAAAACAGGCAGAGCCCGGTAGGCAAGATGTGGGGGCGAACATTTGGAGTGCAATCCTTGCGGGGTGGTGACCTGTACCCGTGGTGTGAACCGAGGTGGGTGGTCGGGGCCGGAGGTGTTGCTGTCGCTCTTGCCGAGGCAGGATGGATTATACCGTTTTGCTCGCCTTCAGCGCCCGGTAGCGGGCGTCCAGTTCCCTGTAGCGGGCATAGGCGGTGGGGTCCGTTGGCGCAATGGCGGCGAGCTGGCGGCGTTCGTGCTCGAGTTGGTCAATCGCCAGTTCACGCAGCACGTAGCCGAGTTCGCCGGGGTCGTTCTCAATGTCCGACGGTGTTTCCGTCACCTTGCGAATGAGGAAGTCCGCATCCGTCACACCTTGCAATGTGGCCTGCAACGCGCCCCAGGTCTGGGGGCCGTGTTCGTGGTTCTGGCCGTCGAGCCAGACGAAAAGCGGGCCGTGGGGCGCTGGCAGCCCACACAGCAGCGCGTGTTGTTCGTTGGACAGTTGACTCCAGGCGCCAGGGTCGGTGAACAGCAGGCACAGTGCCCGGTCTTCCCGGCTGGGTGGCGCGCTGCGGCCCGGCGCCTGACGGCGGCCGCCGGCGCTCGCAAACGGCATCGAAAACCCGCCCTGGGGCTTGTTTTTGAACGTTTTAGGGCCTGAGCCTTGGTCGAAACTGTCTTTGTTGCTATTTTTTTCGTAGCTTCTGGGGGGCGCAGCGGGTTTGGTCAGCCCCCACAGGTCGGCCAATTCGTGGTTGCCGAGCTGCACCAGGTTGGCGATTTCGCCGAGCAACTGGCGCTTGATCGCGCCGTCGGGCAGCAGGTGCCACATCGGCCGCGCGTTGCTGGCCATGTGCGCGCGGCCTTCGGCGGTGGCAAGGTCGCAGCCTTCTCGGGCGGCATCGATCAGGAAGCGGCTGAGTGGTACGGCGTCGGCGATGCAGCGGTCAAACGCCTCAGCGCCGAATTCGCGCACGTAGCTGTCGGGGTCGTGCTCGGCCGGAAGGAACAGAAACTTCACGGTGCGCACGTCGGTGGCGTAGGGCAGGGCACCGTCCAGCGCCTTGCGTGCGGCGCGGCGGCCAGCGGCGTCGCCGTCGAAGCTGAAGACGACTTGGTCGGTGAAGCGGAACAGCTTCTGCACATGGTCGGGGGTGCAGGCGGTGCCGAGCGTGGCCACCGCGTTGGGAAACCCCAGCTGCGCCAGGGCCACCACGTCCATGTAGCCTTCGGTGACCAGAACGTAGCCGCGCTCGCGCAAGGCGGCGCGGGCCTCGAACAGGCCGTAGAGTTCGCGGCCTTTACTGAAGACCGGCGTCTCGGGTGAGTTCAGGTACTTGGGCGTCCCATCGCCCAGCACCCGACCGCCGAAGCCAATGCACTCGCCCTTGACGTTGCGGATCGGGAACATCACGCGGTCGCGGAAGCGGTCGTAGCGTTTTTCTTCTCCGCTGTCCTCGTCCACGTTGACGATGACCAGGCCGCTTGCGGCCAACAGCGGGTCGTCGTAGTTGGCGAACACGCTGGCGAGGCTGCGCCAGCCTTCGGGCGCGTAGCCCAGGCCGAACTGTTTGGCGATCTCGCCGGAAAGACCGCGGCCCTTCAGGTAGGCCACGGCCTTGGGGGAAGAGCGCAATTGCTTGCGGTAGGCCTCGCCGGCTTTCTCCAGGACGTCCGACAGCGTCGCCTGTCTCTGGCGCTGTTCGGCGGCGCGTTCGCGGTCCTGCGGGCTGCGCTCGTCGTCGGGCACCTGCATGCCGTATTGTTGGGCCAGGTCTTTCACCGCCTCCACAAAACTCATGCCGGCGTGCTCCATCAGGAAGCCAATCGCATTGCCGTTTTTACCGCAGCCAAAACAATGGAAAAACTGCTTGGACGGGCTGACCGAGAACGAGGGTGACTTCTCCCCGTGGAAGGGGCACAGCCCCATGAAGTTCGCACCGCCCTTTTTGAGCGGCACATAGCGGCCGACGATGTCCACCACGTCGGCGCGTGCGAGCAGTTCCTGAATGAACGACTGGGGGATGGCCATGCGCCATTGTCGCAGTGGAACCATGGCCCCGGGTCGCGGTCACAATGGGTCATGCGCCGCCGCCTCTTCCTAGCTTTCCCCTTGACGCTCGCCACCGCCAGTCTGTGGCCCTTGCACGCGCAAGCCGACGCCGTGCCCTGGCCCAAGGGTATGCCTGCCCCGGCGCTGCGTGCCAAAGACCTGGCGGGTCGCAGCTGGGACCTGGCCGGCTTGCAAGGTCGTGCGGTGCTGGTGAATTTCTGGGCCACCTGGTGCCCGCCCTGCCTGGCCGAGTTGCCGAGCATGCAGGCGCTGGCCGACCAGCACGGCCCAGACCGCCTGGTGGTGTTGTGTGTCAATGTGCGGGAGTCTGCGGCGAAAGTCGCGCGCTTCGTTCAAGCCACCGGGCTGCGCCTGCCTGTGCTGTTGGACTCGGATGGCGCCATCACCCAAGCCTGGAACGTGAATGTGTTTCCGACCAGTGTGCTGGTCGGTGCAGACGGCCAGCCCAGCCGGCGCATCCGCGGCGAGCTGAACTGGACGGGGTCCCAGGCGCAGAGCTGGCTGCAGCCCTTGCTGCCCCCCCAATCCGCTTCCACCAGCGCCGCCTAAGCCCCGTTTATGCGCCGCTCGGGCCGTGTGGCGGCCAAGACGACAGCCGCCGGGCGCTTTCGAAGTACCGCGACTGGCCGGTGATCGGGTCGGTGAAAGCGAGCGAACGCGCCAGCAATTGCAGCGGCGCGGTGAAGTCGTCCACCGGGGTGTCTTGCACCACCGGGTAGAAGCGGTCGCCCAGCAGCGGCAGACCGAGCGCGTTCATGTGCACCCGCAACTGGTGCTGTTTTCCGGTCACTGGCGTGAGCCGGTAGCGGCCCAGGCTGCCGTGGCGGGCCAGCAGTTCCACCCGGGTGGTGGCATTGGGCACACCCGGCACTTCGCGCTGGTAGAAAAAACGCTCGCCTTCTTCAATTCGGCTCTGGCGTGTGAGTGGCAGCGCCAGATCGTTGCGAAACGCGGCGACCGCCTCGTAGCGCTTTTGCACCGTGTGTCGCAAGAACACGCCGTGGTAGGCGCCGCGGGTGGCGGGCTGGACCGCAAACAACACCAACCCAGCGGTTTCACGGTCGAGCCGGTGCACCGGCGCCAGCGTGTCAATCCCGAGCCGGCGCTTGAGCCTCACCAGCAGCGTTTCTTGCAGGTAGCGGCCGCTGGGGGTGACGGGCAGAAAGTGCGGCTTGTCGGCCACCACGATGTGGTCGTCCTGGAACACCACGAACTCGTCAAACGGGATGCGTGGCTCCAAGTCCAGCGCCCGGTAGTAGTAGACCCGCAGGTGCGGCTGGTAGGGCCGGCTGGCGGTAATGGCCACGCCGTGTTCGTCCACCACCTCGCCCTGCGCGATGCGTTGCTGCCAGACTGCCGGCGCGATGGCGGCGAAGTGGTCGGTCAGGAACGCGGCCACCGTGGGCCAGGGGCACCTGCCAGCGGGCCAAGGGCCAGCAGGCAGGGCGATGCAGCTGGCGCCCACGCCTTCGCGTGTGGGCAGTGGCTGCGGTGGGGTGGGCACGCTCAGCGGCGCAGGAACACGAGGTCCCAGACGCCGTGGCCAAGTTTCAGGCCACGGTTCTCGAACTTGGTCAGTGGTCGGTAGTGGGGCTTGGCGGCATAGCCATCGCCGTCGCTGGCCGCGACACTGTTGGCCAGCAGGGGCTCGGCCGAAAGCACCTGCAGCATTTGCTGCGCATAGGGCTGCCAGTCGGTGGCGCAGTGCAGGTAGCCACCCAGCTTGAGCCGGGTGGCCAGACGGGCCACCAGCGGTGGCTGAACCAGGCGGCGCTTGTTGTGCTTTTTCTTGTGCCAGGGGTCAGGAAAAAACAGGTGGATGCCATCGAGCTGGTCTGGCGTCAGCATGTGGTCCATGACCTCCACCGCGTCGTGCGACACGATGCGGATGTTGGTCAGTCCCTGCTCGCCAATGCGCTTAAGCAGCGCACCTACGCCGGGCTGGTGTACCTCGCAGCAGAGGAAGTTGGTCTCCGGCATCAGCGCCGCAATGTGGGCTGTGGCCTCACCCATCCCGAAACCAATTTCCAGGACCGTGGGGGCGCTTCGCCCAAAAGCGGCTGCCAGGTCCAACGCCTGGCTGGTGTAGGGCATGACGTACAGCGGTCCGAGGTCTTCAAAGGCCTTGGCCTGGCCGGTGGTGGTGCGCCCGGCGCGGCGCACAAAGCTCTTGATGGTTTTGGGGTGCGTCACACCGGGTCGGATACCAGTGGGTGCGGTGACCGGTGCGGGGTCGACCAGGGGCAGGGTTGGTGTGTCGTTCACGGGACAGGATTGTAGAGACCGCGCCAGGCCGCCACCCAACCCTGCAGCGCAGCGGCATGGTCGCTGGCGCTGATGGCGTGTGCTGGCCAGTGGGCGGGGGGCAGACCGAGCACGTGCGCGGCGGCATCGAGGGTGCGAGCAATGGCCTGTGGGTTGGTGGTGTCGAGCGGCAGCGCGCCGTTTTGCTTGGAGAGCTTGTGCCCGTCGAGGCCGTTGACCAGCGGGGCGTGCAAATAACCCGGTGTGGGCAGGCCGAGCGCGCGTTGCAACAGGATTTGCCGCGGCGTGTTGTCAGCCAGGTCGGCCCCGCGCACCACCTGGGTGACGCCTTGCGCTGCGTCGTCCACCACCACTGCGAGCTGGTAGGCCCAGAGCCCGTCCGCGGCGCGGTGCAGCACAAAGTCGCCTACCTCGGTGGCGACGTCCTGAACTTGGGGACCGAGCCGGCGGTCAAGCCAGTGCACCGCCTGAGTTGCTATTGAAACATGAGCATTTCGAACTGAATTCACGAGGGCCTGAGACTGATTTTGCTCAAAAGCAGTGGTTCTGAAGCGCCAGGACCGGGCTGGGCGGCCCTGCAGGCCAGCCCGGCAGGTGCCGGGGTAGACCAGTTCGCCGTGGCGCGGTCGGGGGCGACCGGCTGCGGCCAGCGCGTCTTCAATGTCCTTGCGCGAACAACCGCAGCGGTAGGCGTGGCCGCTGGCCGCCAGCTGGGCCAGTGCGTTTTGGTAGAACGCACCCCGAGACGACTGGTAGACCGGCTCGGCGTCAGGCACCAGGCCGCAGCTGGCAAGCTGTCGCAGGATGTGACCTGCCGACCCGGTGACGCAGCGTGGGGTGTCGATGTCTTCGATGCGCACCAGCCATCGCCCGCCATGGGCGCGGGCGTCCAACCAGCTGGCCAATGCAGCCACCAGCGAGCCGGCGTGCAGCGGGCCGGTGGGCGAAGGCGCGAAGCGCCCGGTGTAGGCGGACCCGCCCATAGGCCCCTTCAGAGGGCTGCGAGGGCCAACTCCAGCCCGGAGACAAAGGCGTTTTCGACCCGGTGGCCCAAACACCAATCACCGCACACGCCCACGCCCAGCTTGGCGTTCCACAGGTGCGACTCGCCCAACGGCTGGGTGGTCTGCGCATAGCGCCAGCGGTGGACGGCGGCGTGGGCCGGTTCGGCACGGATGCCAGTAACTTCCGAGAAGGCCCTGATCAGCTTGGCCTGCACCCGCGGTGCATCGTCTTCCAGGTGCTCGTGCGACCACGCGGCACTGGCCTGCACGGTCCAGCGCTCCACGCTGCCCCGGCAGGGTTTAGACGACTCACGTGCCACCCACGCAATGCGGTGGTGGGTGCTGCGCGCCGCATTCCACTGCGGGCCGATGTGGGGCAGGTTGGGCTGCGAGGCTTGCGGAAAGGCCAGCATCAGCGTCCAGCACGGGGCCACCCCGACCTTGGCAATCGCGCTCGCCATGCGGGGTGCAATGTCCGAAGCGGCCAACAGCGCGTGGGCCTGCACGCTGGGGATGGCCAGCAGCACCGCGTCAAAGCCGGCTGCGACGTGCTGGCCGGGCTCTGTGGTGGTGTCTGCGGTGCGGAGTTGCCAGCGCTTGGGGTTCATCGCGTCACGCTCGATGGCCACCACCTGGGTTTGCAGGTGGACGCGGCCAGATTGGGCCAGCGGCTGGGCCCATTGCCGCACCAGACCGTTCATGCCCGGCACCGCCACCCAGTGCGGTTCGCGGGCCGGCAGGCCGGCGGCGGCCACGCGGCCAAAGGCGTCCAGGACGCGCACCGTGGTGGCGCTCCAGGGCTTGCTGGCTTTGGGTGTGGTGGCCAGCGCCTGGGCAAAGCGCGCATCGCGCACAGTGAAGTACTGGGCGCCGTGGTCAAAACTGCCGTACACAGTTTGGCGGGTGGACATGCGGCCGCCAAAACCGGCGCTTTTTTCGTACACGGTGACCTGGTGGCCAGCCTGCAGCAGCGTGCGGGCGCAGGTGATGCCGGCCATGCCACCACCAATGACGGCGAAGTGGCGTGGCGCGAAAGGTGCTGGGGTGACGGCGGAGGATGTGGCAGGGACTTTGGGCATGCGGTTGTCTTTGAGTTCGTTGTTATGGTCGCTCAAGCGCACTCTACACGCACTGGCATCGGGCTTGTCTACCGCAGACCCGCAGGCCGTTAAAACGTCTGTTGCCGCTCCAGCAGTGCGGTGCGGGTGCCCGGTTGTTTCAGTTGCGCCAGCCACCAGCCCAGTGCCCGGCCGGGCGGCGTGCCGGGCAGCTGCCGCCAGGCATAGCGCACGGGGGCTTTGCGGTCGGGCCGTGCCACGGTTTTGACCACCAGCCTGCCAGCGGCGACATAGGGTCTCACCATGAACTCGGGCAGGAAGCCACCACCCAGGCCACGCAGTTGCGCTTCGAGTTTGGCGGTCATGCTGGGCACGGTGAAGACGTCTTGCCCACCCAGCAGGCCCACCGTCACCCCGCCGCCGCGCTGTACCGAGTCGGCCACCGCCACTGCGCGGTGCTGTTGCAACACCGCGTCGGCGATGGGCTCGGTTGCGCTGGCCAGCGGGTGGTGGGGTGCAACGCAGTACACAAAGGCCACCTGCCCGAGCGGCTCGCTGTGGATGGTGCTGCCTGAGTCGGGGGCGATCACGCAGCCAATGGCGAGGTCGGCCTGTCCCGAACCGAGCGCTTCCAGCGTGCCCGACAGGGCTTCGCTCCGAATGCGCACGCGGGTGGGCGGGTTGAGCGCAAAAAAGGCCTCGCACAGCTCCATCACCGTGTCGCGGGAAACAATGCTGTCCACCGCCAGGGTGAGCTGCGGTTCCCAGCCAGTGGCCACCCGCTTGACGCGGTTGGCCACCGCGTCCATGTCGGCCAGCAGGCGCTGGCCTTCGCGCAACAGTTCGGCACCAGCGGCCGTGGGCCGGGCCTGCCGGGCACTGCGATCGAACAGCAGCACGTCGAGCGCGTCTTCGATTTGCCGTACCCGGTAGGTGAGTGCGCTGGGCACCATGCCGGCCTGCCGGGCGGCCGCAGCAAAGCTGCCGGCCTGGGCGATGCTGTGCAACATGGCCAAGGCGTCGGGTGTCAAAGCGTCGCGGGGTGTGTGCATCGTTTTGGCCTTGAACGTTCAAACGGTTTGAATGGTGCCATCAAAACGGCTGCACTGCAAAAGGGGTCCGTCCGCCTAAAGTTCAGTCATCGGGAAGCCACAGCGGCCTCCCAATCACCCAGGAGCCACCATGCTGACACTGCGCGCATCACACGACCGGGGCTATGCCGACCACGGCTGGCTCAAGTCCTTCCACAGCTTCTCGTTCGCCGGCTACCACGACCCGGCCCACATGGGCTGGGGCAACCTGCGGGTCATCAACGAAGACCGCATTGCCCCCGGCACGGGCTTTGGTACCCACGGCCACCGCGACATGGAAATCATCAGCTACGTGCTGAGCGGCGCGCTGGCGCACAGGGACAGCTTGGGCAATGGCAGCGCCGGCGGTGCGTCGGGTGTGATTCCCCCCGGCGACGTACAGCGCATGAGCGCGGGCAACGGGGTGCGGCACAGCGAGTTCAACCACGCCAAGGACCAGCCCGCCCACTTTCTGCAAATCTGGATTGAACCCAACGTGACCGGTATTCCCGCCAGCTACGAACAAAAGACCTTTGCCGAGGCTGAGAAACGCGGTCGCCTGCGACTCGTGGCTGCGCCTGGCGGGGCCGATGGTGCGGTGACCATCCATGCGGATGCGCGCCTATACGCTGGGCTCTTCGATCGCCATGAGTCCGCCACCCTGGCGCTGGACGCCAACCGCAAAGCCTATGTGCACCTGGTGCGCGGCGAACTGAACGTCAACGGCCAGCGGTTGAGCGGCGGTGACGCGGCTTTGTTGGCCCACGAAGACCGCCTGACACTGGACAGCGGCAGCAACGCCGAGGTGCTGGTGTTCGATCTGGCCCCCTGATTTCTAAGTCCCATTCCTACCATTCCCAAGGAGTCTTCTGATGTTCACTGCCCTGCAAAATCCGTTGTCGCTGGTTGGCCGCCTGCTGCTGGCCGCCCTGTTCCTGCCTGCCGGCATTGCCAAGATCGGCGGGTACGCCGGGACCGTGGGCTACATTGCCAGCAAAGGACTGCCGCTGCCCGAAGTGGGTGCGGCGATTGCCATCGTGGTCGAGGTGGGCGGCGGCCTGGCTCTGATCGCTGGCTTAGGTACCCGATTTGCCGCGCTGGGTCTGGCGCTGTTCACCCTGGCGGCGAGCGTGGTGTTTCACAACTACTGGGCCTTGCCGGCCGACCAGCAAATGGTGCAGCAGCTGATGTTCTTTAAGAACATTGCGGTCGTTGGTGGTCTGTTGACGCTGGCCGCCTGGGGCGCCGGCGCCTGGAGCCTTGACGGTCGCCGCGGCCGCTGAAACCCCAGTCACAAAGCCCTTTTTTAAAAACGTTCTTTCCCGTCGTTTATCGTTTTTTCAATTCCTCACCGTTCCATTCAGGAGTTCACCATGGCCAAAGTTGTTGTTGTTTTTCATTCCGGTTACGGACACACCTTGCGCGTTGCGCAGTCGGTAGCAGAGGGCGCTCGCGCCACCTTGCTGGCGATTGACGCCGAAGGCAACCTGCCCGAAGGCGCCTGGGACGCATTGAACGCGGCCGATGCCATCGTCATGGGCAGCCCCACCTACATGGGCTCGGTCAGCTGGCAGTTCAAAAAGTTCGCCGACGCGTCCAGTAAATCCTGGTTCACCCAAGCCTGGAAAGACAAGTTGTTTGCTGGCTTCACCAACAGCGCCTCGATGAACGGCGACAAGCATTCCACGCTTCACTTCTTGATGACGCTGGCGATGCAGCATGGCGGCCTCTGGGTCGGCACCGCGCAGATGCCGAGCAACAAAAAAGACGCCAAGCGCAACGACATCAACTTCCTGGGCTCATTTGCCGGTTTGATGGCGCAGTCCCCGTCGGACGCCTCGCCCGCTGAAATGCCTCAGGGCGACCTGGACACCGCGCGCCTGTTCGGCGAACGCATCGCCACCGTCGCGAAACAACTGCGTGGCTGAGCCCGGCAAGGCGCTTGGTATGAGCCTGCTGCAAATCGCTGGCACCGCCAAAGACCTCGGCGGTGGGTTTCTGGTGCGGCGCCTGCTGCCCGATGCCCAACGGCGCACGATTGGCCCATTCGTGTTCTTTGACCACTTCGGCCCGGTCACCGTCACGCCCGGTGCAGGGCACGATGTGCGGCCCCACCCGCACATTGGTCTGGCCACGGTGACCTACCTGTTTGAAGGCGCGATCCAGCACCGCGACAACTTGGGTTACAACCAGACCATCGCGCCGGGGGCCATCAACTGGATGACGGCGGGCCGCGGCATCGTGCACTCAGAACGGCGGCCCGACGCACTGCGGCAGGCCACCTCGGTGAACCACGGTATCCAGCTTTGGGTGGCTTTGCCCCAGGCGCATGAAGAGGACGAACCCAGCTTTGTGCACACCCCGGCCTCGGCGATTCCCGAGGTACACACCGGCGGCGCGCAGGTGCGGGTTCTGGTGGGCAGCGCGTTTGGCCAGACCTCCCCGGTGCGTGCGTTTGCCAACACCGTGTACCTTGATCTCTTCCTCAGCGCCGGCGCAACGCTGGACCTGCCGCCGCTGGCCGAAGAGTTGGCGCTGTACACGGTGGACGCGGGTGTGTTGGTCAACAGCGAGTCTGTGCCCGAGCACCGGCTGGTGGTGCTGTCCGCCGGTGCGACGAGCCGCATCGAGACCGACACCGCCGCGCGCCTCATGGTGCTGGGCGGCGACGCGCTCGACGCGCCGCGGTTTGTGTGGTGGAACTTTGTCTCCAGCCGCAAGGAGCGCATCGTCCAGGCCGCGCACGACTGGGAGTCCCAGCGCATGGGCCAGATCCCTGGCGAGACAGAGTTCATCCCGCTGCCTAAACAGCCCCTGCCGCGCTGAGGGGGCGGTCGCAGCCGGTGGGAGGCCTTTCTGGTCTTCCGCCTTCGATTTCAAGCCAAATCGGTCTCTGGCCCCAGCGAGGACTGGGGGTGTAGCTATTGATACCGTAGCGCTTAAGACAGGCTGGCTCCCATATGCGTGTGCCGCGGTAGGCGTTGTCCGGTCGTTTTGGCGGCCAGCCTTTCCTACAATGGGCGGATGTTCGTTCACCTCCGCATCCACACCGAATTTTCGGTGGTCGATGGCACCAACCGCATCGACGACATCGTCAAGGTGGCCGCCGCCGACCAGCAGCCCGCGCTGGCCATCACCGACCTGAACAACCTGTTCGGCACCATCAAGTTTTACAAGGCCGCGCGCGGAGCGGGCGTCAAGCCACTGGTAGGCGCAGAAATATTCCTTGAAGGCCTGGGCAAAGACCCCGGCCACCTGACCCGGGTGATGCTGCTGGTGCAAAACCACCAGGGTTACCTGAACCTGTCTGAATTGCTGGCCCGGGGCTGGACACAGAACCCGGTGAAGGCGCAAGGCGTCATCAAACTGGCCTGGCTGCAGGAACTGAACGCTGGCCTGTTGATGTTGTCTGGCGCCCAAGCCGGCCCCGTGGGGCAGGCGTTGTTGCAAGAAGACACCACCCGCGCCAGCGAACTGGCGTTGCAGCTCGCGGGCATCTTCCCGCACCGGTTTTACTTGGAACTGCAACGCGCGTCCCGACCCGACGATGAGCGCCACGTGGTCGCGGCGGTGCAACTGGCGGCCCGTCTGGGCCTGCCTGTGGTGGCCACCCACCCGGTGCAGTTCACCGGGCCCGACGATTACGAAGCGCACGAGGCGCGGGTCTGTATTTCCGAAGGCGAGATACTGGGCAACCCGCGCCGGGTGCGCAAGTTCACCCGCGACCAGTATTTCAAGTCGTCCGCCGAGATGCAGGCCTTGTTCGCCGACGTGCCCAGCGCGCTGGCCAACACGGTAGAGATTGCGAAGCGCTGCAACCTCACGCTGACCCTGGGCAAGCCCATGCTGCCCGACTTCCCGACGCCCGAGGTCAACGGCGAAAAGATGACGCCGGAGGCGTACTTCCGCTACGCGTCCCAGCAGGGCTTGGACGAACGCCTGGCCCACCTCTACCCCGACGAGGCCGAGCGAGAGCGCCAACGCCCCCGGTACCAGGAGCGCCTGGCGTTCGAGATCAACACCATCTTGAAGATGGGCTTCCCAGGCTACTTCCTGATCGTGGGTGACTTCATCAACTGGGCTAAAAACAACCGCTGCCCAGTCGGGCCGGGGCGGGGCTCGGGCGCTGGTTCCTTGGTCGCCTACGCGCTCAAGATCACCGACCTGGACCCGTTGCAGTACAACCTGCTGTTCGAGCGCTTTCTGAACCCCGACCGGGTATCCATGCCCGACTTCGACATCGACTTTTGCCAGGGCAACCGCGACCGGGTGATCGACTACGTCAAGCAAAAGTACGGCAAAGACGCGGTCAGCCAGATCGTCACCTTCGGCACCATGGCCGCGCGCGCGGCCATCCGCGATGTGGGCCGGGTGCTGGACATGAGCTACACCTTTTGCGACGGCATCAGCAAGCTCATCCC
>CAZANT010000027.1:0-13981 GCA_964486575.1 uncultured Burkholderiaceae bacterium
TTCTGAAAGCTGGTCATGAACCAGCAGGCCTTGATCGGATGGCGATCGAGCGCCTGCGCCAACGTGGCCAGGTCAACCCCTTCCTTGGGGTCCACAGGAATCTCGAGTGCCTTCATCTGCAGGCGCTCCAGGGACTGCAGACCCGCGTAAAAGCCGGGCGATTCGATGGCGATCAGATCGCCTGGCTGGGCCACCGCGCTCAGGCAGAGGTTCAGCGCCTCCAGTGCGCCATGGGTCACCACCAACCCGTCTGGCGACTGCGCCATGCCCAGCCCAAGGTACCGCAGTGCGATCTGCTGGCGCAAGGCCGGGTGCCCCTGCGTGAGTCCGGCCACCGTGTCTTGCGGCCGAGTCTGCTTGGCCCCTGCCGCCAGAGAGCGTGCCAGGCGAGGCAACGGAAACAGTTCCGGCGACGGGAACGCCGAGCCGAAGGGCACGATGTCGTCCTGCTGGGCAGCCCCCAGTACAGAAAACACCAATTCACTGATGTCCACCTGCGCCGGTACCGAGCGTGGCTGGGTTTGCGCCGGTTCGGCCAGCTGGTGTCGGCCTAGCCCAGCCACGTAGTAACCAGAGCGCTCCCGCGCCCGCACCAGGCCTGCCTCTTCCAGCCGGTAGTAGGCGGCGAACGCGGTCGCGGGACTGATGCCGTGCTGGCGGGTCAGGGTGCGGATCGACGGCAAACGGCTGCCCGCCGCCAGACGCCCATTGCGGATGTCGGTGGCCAACATCTCGGCCAATGCTTCATAACGTTTCATGGAGCTCAAGCCATTCGGCAGGTAAATCTGATCTTTGAAATCCTACGAGCAAATCATCTGATATGGTTCCTTTGGACCCCTCTGATCCTTCCCCCTGCGGCCGTTCAACGGCAACATCACCCTGTGAACACCCCAAAGCTCCACCTGCCGCGCTGGCGCGTGGCCGCCTTGTTGGCCCTGGTTTGTACCAGCCTGCCGACCCACGCCGCCCCGCCCCGCTTTGAAGACAGCATGGCCCAACGCACGCTCGCCTGCACCGCCTGCCATGGCCAGCAAGGACGGGCCGCCAGCGATGGGTATTACCCGCGCATCGCCGGCAAGCCGGCCGGGTACCTCTACAACCAGTTACTGCACTTCCGCCATGGTCAACGCCAGTACGGGCTCATGACCAGTCTGATCGACCCGCTGAGCGAGTCCTACCTGCGCGACATTGCCGAGCACTTTGCCGCGCTCGATCTGCCCTATCCGCCGCCGCAGCCCAGCACCGCCAGCGCGGCGGTACTGCAGCGCGGCGCGCAACTGGCCCTGCGCGGTGATGGGGCCCAGCGCCTGCCCGCCTGTGTCGTTTGCCATGGCGCCCGCCTGACCGGCGTGGTGCCCGACGTGCCCGGCCTGCTCGGCTTGCCACGCGACTATGTCAATGCGCAGATCGGCGCTTGGCGCACCGGCCAGCGCAGAACCCGCGCGCCCGACTGCATGCACACCATCGCCAACCGACTGTCGCCCGACGATGTGAACGCGGTTGCCAGTTGGCTGGCCGCCCAGCCGCTGCCGGCCAACACCCGCCCCGTCGCCATCGTGCCGGCGCCCAGCGCCGACGCGATGCGCTGCGGCAGCGCCCCCGACCTGCCCGGCCCGCTCGCCAAGGGGGCCCCATGAAGCGACTGACCCTGGCTGTGCTGGGTTCAACCGGCCTGTGCCTGGCCCTGGTCGCGGCCATCTGGGCACTGAACTTGCGCGACGAAGCCCCGCTGCCTGCCAGCGCCGAGGTTCGCCCGAGCACCGACCCTGTCGTGGTAGCCCGGGGGGAGTACCTCGCCCGCGCTGGCAACTGCATGGCCTGTCACACGGTCCGCGGCGGCGCCGAATATGCGGGTGGCCGGGCCATTGACACGCCCTTTGGTGCGGTCTACAGCACCAACCTCACACCCGACGCCGCCACCGGCATTGGCCAATGGACCAGCGCCGAGTTCTGGCGCGCGATGCACAACGGCCGCAGCAGGGACGGCCGTTTGCTCTACCCCGCCTGCCCCTACACCAGCTTCACTCTGGTGAGCCGCGACGACTCGGACGCGATCTACGCCTACCTGCACAGCCGCCCGGCCGTGCCCCAGCCCAACCGCGACCATGCACTGCGCTTTCCGTACAACACCCAGGCCGCACTGGCCGTCTGGCGCGCGCTCTACTTTGAGCCGGCACGTTTCATTGCGGAGCCCAGCCAAACCGCCAGCTGGAACCGGGGCGCTTACCTAACCCAGGGCCTCGCCCATTGCAGTGCCTGCCACAGCCCACGTGACAACTGGGGCGGCATCAGCAGCGACCGCAACCTGGCCGGCGGCCTGATACCGGTTCAAAACTGGTACGCGCCATCGCTCACGGCGGCACACGAGGCCGGTGTGGCCGATTGGACGCCACAGCACATCGTGCAACTGCTCAAAACGGGCACCGCGCCCGGCGCCACGGTGGCCGGCCCGATGGCCGAGGTGGTGCTGCACAGCACCCAGCACCTGAGCGACATCGACCTGAACGCCATGGCCGACTACCTCCGGCACTTGCCTGGCAGCCCGCTGCCAGCGCCGAAGCCGGTAGCGACTATCCCGTCGCCGCTGGCGCCGCTCGGCGCCAAGGTCTACGAGCAACATTGCGTGGCCTGCCATGGCGACGCAGGCCAGGGCGTGCCCGGCGCCTACCCGGCGCTGGCAGGCAACCGCGCGGTCACGATGGCCAACACCGCCAACCTGGTGCAAGTGGTGCTGAAGGGTGGCTACGCACCTGCCACCTCAGGCCACCCGCGCCCCTTTGGGATGCCGCCGTACATGCTGGACCTGAACGACCGCGAGGTGGCCGCGGTGCTGACGCACCTGCGCAGCGCCTGGGGCAACCAGGCGGCACCGGTATCGGAACTGGATGTGAACCGCCTCCGCGCCTCGGCTGCGCCGTGACCCCTTGGGTCCGTAGTTGCTATTGAATCAATAGCAACACTACCATTTTTAATCTGGACTTAAGGCCAATTCGACCTAAAAATCGGCCACCAAGCACTGTTCAGATGCCGCACGGCACCCCCCCGAAACCCGTGTCAGCGCCGGGGTCGAACCAGCGGCGTGCCGGCCTTGGCCAGCACTTTCACGCAATTGGCGTCTTCACCGGGACCCGACTCGAACGTAGCGGCCAGCGCCAAGAGCGGGTTGATGGCGCCCAGCGCCAGCGCCGCGCCCGCGCGCAAGGCCAACGCGCCAGCCTGTGGCCCGCCAGACGGTGCGGCAAAAGTGCCACCCACTTTGATGGGCGAGCGGAAACTCAGAATGCTGCGGTCTTTGGGGGCAGGCTCAAGCAACAGGTCCAGCGTTTCATTGGCCAGGCTGATCTGCCCGCTGCCAACGATCACGGTATCGCTGGTGTCGAGCACGATGGTGCGGCTGGTCATCAGCCCCTTTTGCACGTCAAAGGCCGCCGCTGCACAGCGCAGCCGCACGGTGCGGTCGCCAGAGACAAAGAACTTGAAGATTTCGCCGCCGTCCAGGCCCAGAAACTCCAGCAGGATGTTGCTGATCTCACCGCGGCCCATCAGCATCGCCATGTTGCCGTTGGCCGAGCCGAGGATTTGCGCCGCCGAGTTGCCCTGGCCGCTCAGGTCCACCTTGCCAGTGAACTTGCCCAAGCCGCTTTGGGTCAGCGCCACCTCGGGGAACAGCTGATTGAGCTGCAGACCGCTGGCGTCCAGTTGGGCCGACACCGGGGTGGGCACGCTGTTGGCATCAATGCCAATCTGGCCCTTCACCCGGCCACCGGCCAGGCCGAGGTCCAACCCATCCAGTGCCAGCCTGCCCCCGCTGAGCGCCACATGCACTGTCAGGCTGGTCAGTGGCAGGTTTTGCAGGTTGCGGATGCGGGTGGCGGTGTAGCGCACGTCGGCGTCCATGGTCTTGAGCCGGGCAAAGTCCAGCATCGCGGTGGGCAGCACCTTGCCCGGGCGGCCGCTGGCCGGCGTGGCCGCCGCCGCCGCGCTGCTGCCCGAGGTGTCTGCGAGGCCAATGATGGGGCCGAGGTCCTTGAAGTCGAGCGAGGCCGACTGCAGCTGGCCCGACAGCAGGGGCAGGGTCGGTGCGGCGTCGAACCGCAGCGCACCGGCAAGGTCCGACTGGCCGAGCTTGCCGTTGATGCCGTCCACCGCCCAGACCTTCCCGGTCTTTTTGAGCTGGCCCTTGACCGCGTAGCGCGGTGTGCCCGGCAGCACCACCCCAATGAACTTGTACAGGTCGGCCAGGCTGCGTCCTTGCAGCTCCACCGCAGCATCGGCCCCGTCCAGGGCGGCGAGGTTGGCCACGGTGCCTTTTGCCTTGAAGCGGGTGGCACCGGCGCGGGCATCGATCAGCAAGGCAAACGGGCCGGCGTTGCCGGCCTGGGATAGCGGCAAAACGCTGCCAGTGCGACCTTCGGCGGTGAAGGGCTCTTTTTTCCAGCGGCCGGTGGCTTTAAAGCTCAGGGGCAAACCGGCCGCAGCGCCTTCGCCCGCTTCGTCGATGGCGAAGTCGGTTGCAATGTCGGTGTCCAGCCCGGTAAAACGCAGTCGGCCCTGATCCACCAGCAGCGCACCGATGCGCGGTACGGTGCCGCTGTCGGCGGTGTCGCGGCCCAGCGCCCAGGTGCGCCGGCCATCGGCCTCCAGTTGCATGCCAATCTGGGGCTGTGACAGCCGCACTCGGGGCAACACCACCTGCCCGCTCAGCAAGGGCAAGAGTTCAATGTCCACCTCGGCCAGTTCGGCCTTGACCAGGTAGGGTTCAGTGGCCCAAGCCGGGTTGGCAAAGGTCACGCCGTCGGCCACCACGCGGGTGGTCCAGCCGAGCTTCACGTCGAGCTTGCGGGTGATCTCAAAGCTGCGCCCGGTGGCCTCGCTCACGTAGCGGCTCAGCGGGCCGCGCAGGCTGTCCCAGGGGAACAGCAGCACCGTCAAGACCAAGGCCAGCAGCAGGCCGGCCAGCACCAGGCCCACCGTGCGCCAGCGGCGCGGGGCCGCGTGCGTGGCGGCGCTCATTGCGCTGTGCCGGCGGTGGGCGCGTCCACCGCAGGCAGTTGCGGCGTGCGCTGCACCTGGTCGGTTGGGAAGCCGAGCGCGCGGGCCTTGGCCAGCCAGAGCGTGATTTCGGCCTCGGGCATGGTGGGTTGGCGTGCCAGAAGCCACAGGTAGTCGCGCCCGGGCGCCCCCACCAGCGAGATGCGGTAATCGTCGTCCAGCGCCAGCACCTGGTAGTCGCCCCATGCCACGGGCAACCAGGCCAGCCACGACGGTGCAAAGCGCACCTCCAACTGGCCCGACGCCGGCAGGTCCGTCCGCGGAACGCGGCGGGCGACGCCCTTGGCATCAATCAGGGTGCCGTCGGCGCGGCGGCACTGGTTCAACACAGGCACCTCGCCGGCCACCGCCTGGCCATAGCGGGCCCGCACCTGGCCACCGCAGTTGCGCTGGAACCAGTTGGGCAGGCGGGCAATTTCGTACCAGTCGCCGCTGTAGCGCTGCAAGTCCAGCGCCGGCACCACAGGCAGCGGGCCTGTGGTCTGGGCGCCCACACTGGCGGCGCCCCACACCAGGGCCACGGCCGTCATGGAACGCAAAAGAAAGAAGCGAATGGGAAAGGTTGGGTGCATACAAGCCTTGGCAGATGCCGCGAAGTCGGCAGGGTTGCGGGTGAGTGTGTCGCAATTCGCGATGCGGTGTGATCAGGCCGGACCGCCAGGCGCTGTCAGCGCCGGACTACAGCGCGAAGCTGTAAACAAATGTAGTTCACGTCCTACAGACAACCCCCGGGAGCGGTGTCAACATCGCTTCACCTTTTGGCACATTCTCGGAATGACCGGCGGGCTTTCTCACAACGGGACAGATGGCTACCATGGCAAGCGGACCGATCAGAACCTACATAGTTGAAGACAACCCGACGATCCGGGAGAACCTGATAGCGACGCTGGAAGAGTTGGCTGGCGTGCACACCGTGGGCGTGGCCGACAACGAAATTGACGCCAAAGACTGGCTTACCCATGGGGACCAGCAGTGGGACGTGGCCATCGTCGACCTGTTTCTCAAACAAGGCAGTGGCTTGGGCGTGATCAGCGCCTGCCGCGACCGCAACCCCTCACACAAGGTGGTGGTGCTGAGCAACTACGCCACCGCCGACATTCGCCAGCGCTGCCTGGTCATGGGCGCCGACGCGGTGTTCGACAAATCCAACGAAATCGAGGCACTCGTGGACTACTGCCTGGCGCTGCAGGCGGGCTGAACCGCACGGTCCACGGCGCCCTTGGCGGCTCAGTCAATCAACTTGTTCTTCAGCGCGTAGTAGGTCAGATCGCTGTTGGAGGCAAGGTTCATCTTCTCCATCACCCGCGTCCGGTAGGTGCTCACCGTCTTCACGCTGAGCGACAAGGTCTTGGCAATGTCGCCAGCGGTTTCACCTTTGGCCAGCTTCAGAAACACCTGAAACTCCCGCTCCGACAGTTGTTCGTGCGGGTGGGCGGTGTCGTCTTTGCGGTTGAGCTGCTGGGCCAGCAGCTCCGCCACGGCAGGCGTCAGGTGGCGGCGACCCAGAGCCACGGTCCGGATCGCATTGACGATCTCCATCGGATCGCACTCCTTGTTCAGGTAGCCACTGGCGCCCTGGCGGATCAGGTTCACCGCGTAGTGCTCTTCCGGATAGCCGCTCAAGATCAAAATGGCGAGGTCCGGCGCTTTGGCGCGCAGCATGGCCAGCACATCAATGCCGCTCTGGCCGGGCATGGACAAATCCATCACCAGCACGTCCAGCTCGGTGTTGCGCACCAGGTCGATCGCCTCGCTGCCGCTGGCCGCCTCGCCCATCACCCGCAGGTCCACCTGCTCCGAGAAAAACTGGCGCAGGCCCGACCGCACGATGGCGTGGTCGTCGACGATTCCGACTTTGATCATTGCTCAGGGTCCTCTCAGCGTTTGTGACGGCAGGCCGCACCATGCGGCCTCCCACCAGACTGGGAGAACGATTATTGACGAATTACCCGAGCGCAAAACACGGTGCCCGCGAGTGTGGGCGTCGTCCTACATGCGGACCCACCGGCTTCTCACACCGGCCCCCGACCAACGCCGATAAACCCGCCAACGCCTTCTCCGTAAGCTTCACAGCATGGTGTTGCAAGCCGCAACGCCCCCACCCGCAGCCTGGCTGCAAGGAGCTCTCATGTTGCATTACTCGGTCGTATTTTTCGTCATCGCCCTGATCGCCGCCGTGTTTGGCTTTGGCGGCATCGCCTCTGGCGCGGTCGAGATTGCCAAGATCCTGTTCTTTGTCTTCGCGGTGCTCGCCGTGCTCGGCTTCCTGGTCAACCTGGTCAAGAAGCGCTGAGTTCGCCGCCCACACCCTGTTCGCCCAACCACTCAAGGAGTACACCATGTCCATCACATCCACCAAAACCGCCCGCCAACTGTCTGACGACGTCCTGCAATCCGCCGAACAGGCGGTCGAATCGACCCGCACGCTGGCCAATGAGTCGCTGGACCAAGCCAGCTCCAAAGTGCGCGAACTGCAAAGCAGCTTCAAGCCCGCGCTCGACGAAATGGCCGAGCGCGCCAAACAGGCCTTGCATCGCGGCTTGGACACGGCCACAGAAACCCGCCTGCAGGCCCAAAAATCCCTCGGCCGCTATGCCGACGCCACCGGCCGGTACGTCGCCGAGCAGCCGGTCAAGTCGGTGTTGATTGCCGCTGCCACCGGTGCCGCCCTCGCCGCCTTGCTGTTGGCAGCCACCCGCAACAGCCGCAACTGACCCGCCGGGGCACCGAGCGCACATGCTGCACCCGATTTTTTCGCTGCTGATGACCCGGCCCGACCTGGTGGCTGACCACCTGGCCGGCTATGCCGCGCTGGCGGGCGAAGAGGCGGCCGACGCAGGCCAAGCCTGGCTTGGCCGGGTACTGGCCTGGCTGTTGACAGTGGTGCTGGCGGCAGTGTTCGTGGCGCTCTCCGGCGGCGCGGTCATGCTTGGTGCGCTTCACGCCTTTCATTGGGCGCTGATTGCCGTGCCGGTGGCTACCGGCATCTTGGCTCTGGTGGCCTGGACCGTGGCGCGCCGGCCGGTTGCGGCACGCGCCTTCGGTGAATTGCGCCAGCAACTGAACACCGACCTGGCCGCATTTAAAAACGCAGGCCAAACCCGGCACTCGCCCCATGGCAACGCCTGACACACGCCATACCCTGCGCGCCAGCAACCGCTTGCAGCAGAGCCGTCAGGCCCTGCTCGTGCAACTGGGCCGTGCCGAACCTTCTGACCATGCCAAACCGGCACCCGGCAGCCCTTCGGACACAACCGGCGCTGGCACCGGCAGTGTCTGGTGGCGCTTGCTGAAACGCACGGCACTGCGCTGGTGGCAACGCCACCCGGCCAGCACCGTGACCGAGGTGGCTGTTCCCTTGCTGGGTGCGTACACCCGCCAAGAACCGCTGAAGGTTCTGGGTGTGGCAGCCTTGCTGGGTGCGGCGGTGGTGGTTACACGCCCGTGGCGCCTGCTGTCTGCCGGCGCACTGCTGGCAGCCACTTT
This sequence comes from uncultured Burkholderiaceae bacterium, assembly GCA_964486575.1. GTDB lineage: Bacteria > Pseudomonadota > Gammaproteobacteria > Burkholderiales > Burkholderiaceae_C > PCRC01. Next base: position 8,539 of record CAZANT010000027.1, read on the forward strand.
TCGCCCAGCCGACATGTCGGCGCTGGTGTTATCGATGTTGGGCCAGGTGTCGTCCGACGCCTCGCGCAACCCCGCTTCGGGGCCGCCGGCTCGCGACGCGCCGTGACGAATTTTTCCTGCATTCTGGCCGGCGTGGTGCGACCTGCCGGGATGCCTCACCACCCACGCACTGATTTCAACCAACCTTAACGAGAAAACAACATGAAACACCTCCGCGCTATCGCTTTCGCCACGCTCACCGGCATCTCCCTCCTGTCTGTTGGCTGCGCCGTTGTGCGTGACCAGCAAACCGCTGGCGCCTATGTGGACGACGCCGCCATCACCACCTCCATCAAAGCCCGCTTTGTGGAAGACAAAACCGTGGCGGCCACCGCCATCAGCGTGGAAACACTGAACGGCAACGTGCAGCTGTCCGGTTTTGCCAAGTCGAGCGCCGAGCGTTCACAGGCTGAGAACATTGCACGCAATGTCAAGCACGTGAAGTCGGTTCGCAACGACGTTGTCGTGCGTCCGTAAGGCGGACGGAACGGGCTTGCCCCGCTCCTGACACGGTCCAGAGCCTGCCACCGGTGACCACCGGCGGCAGGCTTTGGTCATTTGAGCTGGACCGAGCCCGACACCGTGACCTGCACCTGGGTCTTGCCGGCTTCGACCGGCACCGCCGAATCGGCTGCATTGACCGACATGGCTTTGACCATCATGCGGGGCTGCGGGTAGCTTTGGTCATTGGCGTTCACAGACACTTCGCGCAGCGTGTAGCCGGTGAAACCAAAGCCCTTGGCCAGTTCCACGGCCTTGGTGCGAAAGCGCTCGATTGCCTGCGACTGCGCTTCCGACTCGACCTTGGCGCGCTGCTCGCGGCTGAGACCAAAACTCACGTTGCCCAGGGTCAGCGTCTGGATCTTGCCGGCGGTGCCAGTGATTCGGGCGAAGTCGCGCCCCTCCAGCACCAGTTCTACCGAGCCCTGCCAGCCGTTGAGCTTGCCGTCCTTGGCATAGCGCGGGTAAAGACCAAAGTTGCCGGTGCGCACATCCAGCAGGCCGGGCTGGGCGGCTTTCTTGGCCTCGGTCAGGGCCGCATCGAGCGCGGCCTTGAGCTGCGCCTGCACCATGTTGGCATCGCTGCCGTCGCGGGTGGTGGTCAGCGACATGGCCAGCAGGTCTTGCTGCACGTCCACCGTGCTGGTGGCCGAAAGCTGCAACACGTTTTGTGGCGGGGGGGTGACGCCTTGCGCCGAGGCGGCGCCACCGGAGAAGACAAACAGAACCGCCAGGGCGGTGGCCGAAAGATGGCGTTGGATCATGGGGTACTTTCGTGGAAGACGAGGCAATGGAAGAAGTCACGGACCGCAGTCCGACGCAGGCTCAACGCCGACGGTCACCCCGGCGATCGCCGTCGCGGGGGGTGCCGCGCTGTCCTTCGCGGCTGATCTGCTGGCGCATGGCGGCGCGGTCTTCCGGGCTGAGCTGCCAGGGTTGGGCGCCGAGCTCGCCGGGCTGGCCGCGCAAGGCGGAACGCAGGTCGGTTCGGCGCTGTTCGTAGAGGGAGCGGCCATCGTCGTGCTGCGGCGCCAAGGGCTGCGCGACCGCGGGTGCTGCCACGAGCATGGCGGTCAGCAGGCGGAGCAACGGCTGGCAGTAAGAACGCATGGTGGGCAGGTGAGTCAACAGGGCAGCTACTGGTACTGTCAAATCTTCATAAAGGATGACGATAGCGACCATTGTGGCCCGGCCTGTGCACCCCGCCACAACTTTTGTAACAGTGTGTCAATCTCCCGCGAAAACGGCGCCCACTGTGGCGCAAGCGCTGCAAAATGCCTTTGTTACAACTTCAGACCCCGCCCATGAACACGATTGCCGCGCGCCCTGACCGGATCCTGGTCACCGACGACGACACCCGCATTCGCGACTTGCTGCGCCGCTACCTGTCGCAGGAAGGGTTCGAGGTGATCGTGGCCGAAGACGGCAAGGCGCTGACCCGCGTGCTGCTGCGCGACTCGGTGGACCTGATCGTGCTGGACCTGATGATGCCGGGCGAAGACGGGCTGTCGATCTGCCGCCGCTTGCGCTCAGCCAACGACCGTACCCCCATCATCATGCTCACCGCCAAGGGCGAAGACGTCGACCGCATTGTTGGCCTGGAGGTGGGCGCCGACGATTACCTCGCCAAGCCCTTCAACCCGCGCGAGTTGCTGGCCCGTATCCACGCGGTGCTGCGCCGCCGTCCGCCCCCCGAGGTGCCGGGCGCGCCTTCAAGCGAAGATGAAACCGTGAGTTTTGGCCAATTTGTGTTTGACATGGGCCAGCGCACCCTGCACAAAAACGGTGAAGAGGTGCCGCTCACCACCGGTGAATTTGCCATGCTCAAGGCGCTGGTGCGCCACCCGCGCCAACCCATGTCGCGCGAGAAGCTGGCGCAACTCGCGCGAGGCCGCGGCTTTGAGCCGTTTGACCGCAGCCTGGACGTGCAGGTTTCGCGTCTGCGCAAGATGATTGAGACCGACCCCGCCACGCCGCGCCACATTCAGACGGTCTGGGGCGTGGGCTATGTGTTCGTGCCGGACGGCACCACCTGACATGGCCCTGCCCGCGCTGAGGGAACAGGTCGGCCTGAGCCTGTTCTGGCGCACGTTTGTCATGCTGGCGGCCCTGCTGGTCGGCAGCATCGTGCTGTGGCAGCAGACCTTCAAGGCGCTGGAGTTCGAGCCCCGCGCGATCCAGAGCGCCAAACAGATCGCCTCTCTGGTCAACCTGACCCGTGCCGCGCTGGTGTATGCGGACTCGATCGCCCGCGTCTCGCTGATCAAGGCCCTGGCGGACCAGGAGGGGGTGCGCATTGCCCCGCGCGAACCGGGCGACCGCTTCACCGCGTTTGCACACGACTTTTTCAGCGAACGCATCAGCATCGAGTTGACCAATACGCTGGGCAAGAACACCGTGGTGGCGAGCGAAGTCAATGGCGAAACAGGCCTGTGGGTTGGCTTCAACATTGAGGGGGACGACTACTGGCTGTTCACCGACCCGGAGCGCATTGGCCCGGTCGGCAGCAAGACCTGGCTGATCTGGCTGATGGGCGCGGCCGGCTTGTCTCTGGCAGGTGCGGCGCTGATGGCGCGCTACATCAACCGCCCGCTCAAGCAACTCTCGCTCGCGGCCAACCGGCTGCGGGTGGGCGACTTCGCCGCGGTGCGGCTGGACGAAGGCGCCATGACCACCGAGATCCGCCAGGTGAACGTACGCTTCAACCGCATGGCAGACCAACTCTCCAAGCTGGAGCAAGACCGCGCAGTCATGCTGGCTGGCATCAGCCACGACCTGCGCACCCCGTTGGCACGGCTGCGCCTGGAAACCGAAATGAGCGTGGCCGACGAAGAGACACGCAACCACATGAACGCCGACATTGCCCAGCTTGACGCGGTGATTGGCAAGTTCCTGGATTACGCCCGGCCCGATGCCACGCCGCTGCAGCCAGTGTTGCTGAAAGAGGTGGTGGATGCGGCGGTGTACGCGGTGAAAGACTATGCTGACATGCAGGTCAGGCTGGACGTGCCACCACAACTCAAGGTGCAGGCAGACGCGGTGGAACTGTCACGCGTGGTGTCCAACCTGTTGGAGAACGCGCGGCGCTACGGCCACTCGGCTGACACGCCCGTGGCGCAAGTGGACATTGCAGCCCGGCTGAAAGACCATGGTGTGCAACTGACCGTGCGCGACCACGGTCCCGGCGTGCCCCCCGAGATGCTGAACAACCTGACCAAGCCGTTCTTCCGGGGCAACGCCGCCCGCACCGCCGCCACCGGCACTGGCTTGGGGCTGGCGATTGTGGACAAGGCGGTGGCCCGCATGGGCGGCAAGTTCACGCTGGCCAACGCCGAGGGCGGTGGGCTGGCGGCCCACATTACCCTCAAACGGGTGCGTTGAGGGCTTGGGCCGCATTTCCGGGCCTGCCAGCCTCACTTCAGATCCAAATCGCCCCTTGGCCCCAGTGAAACCATGGGTTTTTGCTACTGAATCAATAGCACCACAGCCCGCGCTTCAATGCTCAGCCCCTGCCCCACCGGGCCAAGGCGCTCGGCGGTTTTGGCTTTCACATTCACCTGTTCGGGCGCGATACCCAAGGCCTTGGCCACCGCCATCCGCATGGCAGGAATGTGCGGCGCCAGTTTGGGCGCTTGCGCCACCACCGTGCTGTCCACATTGCCGATGCGCCACCCCCGCGCGGCCACGCGTCGCATGGCTTCCCCCAGCAAGACGGTCGAATCGGCACCACGAAACTGCGCGTCGGTGTCCGGGAAATGGGTGCCAATGTCACCCAGGCCCGCGGCCCCGAGCAGTGCGTCGGTGATGGCGTGCAGCAGCGCGTCGGCGTCGGAATGGCCGAGCAGCCCGGCATGGTGGGGTACGGTCACACCGCCCAGCACCAGCGGTCGGCCCGGCACCAGCGCGTGTATGTCCCAGCCCTCGCCCACCCGCAGCTTGGGTTCACTCATGTTCGGCTCCTCAAAATGGCGTCGGCCAGCGCAAAGTCGTCCGGGTAGGTCACCTTGAGGTTCTGCGCGCCTCCGGGCACCAGCAGCGGGCTGTGCCCCAACAATTCCATCGCGCTGGCCTCGTCGGTCACTGCAGCACCGGCTTGGTCGTAGGCCTGCGCCAGCGCGCCCAGGCGGAACATCTGCGGTGTCTGGGCCAGCCATTTGTCGCTGCGGTCAATGGTGGCCACCACCCGGCCACCGACCTCGCGTTTCAGGGTGTCGGGCAAACGGTACGCCAGCAGACCGCCCACCGGATCGGACTGACAGGCGTCGATCAACGCGTTGATCTGTGCCGGCGTCACCAGGCAGCGTGCCGCGTCGTGCACCAGCACCCAGTCGTCTGCCCTGGCCGGTCCGTCCAGCAGCGCGGCCAAGCCCTTGCGCACGCTCTCGGCCCGCGTGTCGCCGCCACACGTGGCCACCGACCAAGCCCCACCATGGGCGTCAAAAAACCGGTCTCCCGCCGACACCACCACCAATGTCTGAACCACGCGTGGCACCGCCGCGAAGGCAGCCAGCGTGTGCAATACCAGGGGTTGTCCGGCCACCGGGCGGTACTGCTTGGGCCCGCCAGCCCCCGCGCGCGCGCCGGCGCCAGCACAAGGAATGAGGGCGAAATAACGGGGTGCTGGCAATGGAATGGTCAAAGCATGGGCCAAGGTACGAGACCCATTCTAAAATCCCTTTACGCACCCCCCGCCATCCAGCGGGGGGTGTTTGCCATTTCCAAAGCCCCGTGGACTTACCCAAACTCACCCTCGGCAAGCGCTACACGCTGCCCCGCCCCCCCGGCTCTGCCGACGCCTTGCTGCTGGCCCGCCTGGGCGAGCGGGAACGTGCGGCTGGCCGCCGCACCCTGATCGTCACCGCCGACGCCAACGATGCCCAGCGCCTGCTGGACGAAATGGCCT
>CAZANT010000028.1:0-13858 GCA_964486575.1 uncultured Burkholderiaceae bacterium
CCTCGACGCCGTCGCGCGTCTCGACGATGCGGTTCTGCACGAAGCCGCGCGCGAACTCGATCTGGTGCACATGGCCTTCGCGGCGCACCGTCAGGCGCAGCCACACGGACAGCGCGTTCACGCAGGACACGCCCACGCCGTGCAGACCGCCCGAGACCTTGTAGCTGTTCTGGTTGAACTTGCCACCGGCGTGCAGCTCGGTCAAAGCGATCTCGGCCGCACTGCGTTTGGGCTCGTGCTTGTCATCCAGCTTGATGCCGGTCGGGATGCCGCGGCCGTTGTCCACCACGCTCACCGAATTGTCGGAATGAATGGTGACCACAATGTCGTCGCAATGGCCGGCCAGCGCCTCGTCAATCGAGTTGTCCACCACCTCAAACACCAAGTGGTGCAGGCCGGTGCCATCAGACGTGTCACCGATGTACATGCCCGGCCGCTTGCGCACCGCCTCCAGACCCTCCAGGATTTGGATCGCCCCTTCGCCGTAACCTTCGCTGGCGCCGGCCTGGTGCGCGTCAATCACCGGCTGAAAATTCGAACTGTCGGCGCCGGCTTCTCCTGCGTTGACGCCCGGATCGGTGTTGACTTCGGGCTGCGGGGGCGTGTTTTCTGTGCTCATGCTCAACTTCTTACCTGGAAAAACCAGTGTTTTCGTAATCTCTTCAATGACCAAACCCGCGACGGTCGCGGGTTTGATAGGGCGTTGTCTGGGGACGTGGCGTCAAATGCGCATCGGCATCACGACGTATTTGAAAGTCGGGTGGTCCGGAATACTCAGCAGCGCCGAACTGTTGGAGTCGCTCAATTCCACCTTCACCATCTCCTGGTCCATGTTGGCCAGTGCATCGATCAGGTAGGTGACGTTGAAACCAATTTCGATCGTGTCGCCACCGTAGTCGATGTCCAGTTCGTCCACCGCTTCTTCCTGCTCGGCGTTGTTGCTGGCCACCCGCAATGTACCGGGTTCGATGTTCAGGCGTACGCCTTTGAACTTTTCGCTGGTGAGAATCGCGGTCCGCTGCAAACTGGCCAGCAGCGCTGTGCGGCCCAACGTGATGCTGTTTTTGTGGTTCTTGGGAATCACACGGTTGTAGTCGGGGAACTTCCCTTCCACCAGCTTGGTGACAAACTCCATACCACCAAAACTGAACTTGGCCTGGTTGCTGGCAAATTGCATTTCGATGATGGGCTGGTTCTCACCCCCGGTGTCGGACAACAGCCGCTGCATTTCCAGCACCGTCTTGCGCGGCAAGATCACTTCCTGGCGTGGCACCTCCACATCCAGCATGGCCGACGCGAACGCCAGGCGGTGGCCATCGGTGGCCACCAGACTCAGTTGCTTGCCCTCGGCGACGAACAAAATTCCGTTCAGGTAGTAACGAATGTCATGCACCGCCATCGCAAAGGAAACCTGACCCAACAAGGCCTTCAGCGTCTTTTGCGGCACGCTGAACGCCGGACCAAAATTGGCTGCTTCCTGCACCAGCGGAAAGTCTTCTGCCGGCAGGCTTTGCAGCGTGAACTTGCTCTTCCCGCCCTTGAGGATGAGCTTGTTCTGGCTGGATTCCAACGACACGGTTTGGTCTGACGGCATGGTGCGCAAGATGTCAATCAACTTGCGCGCGCCCACAGTGGTCGTGAAGCTGCCGGCGTCACCATCCAGTTCAGCGGTGGTTCGAATCTGAATTTCCAGGTCGCTGGTGGTCAGCTGGATCTGGCTACCGCTCTTGCGAATCAACACATTGGCGAGGATGGGCAGCGTGTGCCGACGCTCGACGATTCCCGCCACCGACTGCAAGGCCGCGAGCACTTTGTCTTGAGCTGCTTTCAGAACAATCATGTCAACCTCTTCTTTAATTTCTTTAATTTAAATTAGCAGTAGTAGATAAGGGCAGCCGGTGTCTGGGGACAGCTCTATTTTCCCCTTTTTTATCAAGCACTTGGCGCACGTTGAAGGCTGTGGGCAGCTGTGCTTTCCGGGTGTACCCGACGCATGGACAACTTCTGCGAAACGCCTGCGCCTGTGGACAAGTACCGACTTGTCCCAGAACTGTCCCCAGCGTTTCAAACAGCCTTCTGTGCACCTGTCAGCCCTTCAGTGTCTGTTCCAGCACATGCAGTTGCTGGTTCAGTTCTGTCATTTGCTGGCGTTCGCCCGAAATCTTGCGCACCGCATGCAGCACCGTGGTGTGGTCACGCCCACCAAACAACTCGCCAATCTCAGGCAAACTTTTTTGCGTCAGCTCTTTGGCCAGGTACATCGCAATCTGGCGCGGGCGGGCAATGCTGGCGGGCCGCTTCTTGCTGTACATGTCAGCGACCTTGATCTTGTAGTAATCGGCCACTGTCTTCTGGATGTTTTCCACGCTGATTTGCCGGTTCTGGATGCTCAGCAAGTCGCGCAGCGCCTCGCGCGCAAGCGCGATCGAAATTTCTTTCTGGTTGAAACGCGAATACGCCAGAATTTTGCGCAGTGCACCTTCCAGTTCGCGCACGTTGGAGCGCACGTTCTTGGCGACAAAAAACGCCACCTCTTCCGGCATTTCCGCCAGCTCGGAGCGGGCTTTGCTTATCAAGATTGCGACCCGCATCTCCAACTCCGGCGGCTCGATGGCCACCGTCAGGCCCGAATCGAAGCGCGACACCAGCCGTTCGTGGATGTCCGGCAGGCCTTTGGGGTAGGTGTCGCTGGTCATCACAATGTGTGACTTGCGGGCCAGCAAGGCTTCGAAGGCGTTGAAGAATTCTTCCTGCGTTCTCTCCTTGTTGGCAAAAAACTGCACGTCGTCGATCAGTAGCAAATCCAGCGAGTGGTAGCGGTGTTTGAATTCGTCAAATGTTTTCCGCTGGTAGGCTTTGACCACATCCGACACGAACTGCTCGGCGTGGATGTAGAGAACCTTCGCGCCAGGTCGGTCGGCCAGCAGCCGATTGCCGACCGCGTGCACCAGATGGGTCTTGCCCAAACCCACGCCGCCGTAAATGAACAGCGGGTTGTAGAGGTGCCCCGGCATGCCGGAGACATGCATTGCTGCAGCCCGTGCCATGCGGTTGGCCGTACCTTCTACCAGCGTGTCGAAAGTCAATGCGGTGTTGAGGCGCGTCTTGAAGGCGGCGTCGCCAGCCTCTTCGTTGGCGACCAAACCCGGGGGTTCAGTGACAGTGTCTTCGTAGACGGCTTGAGAGAAGGTCCGCTTGGCAGGCTCTTCTCGCGGAGCAAGCGCTAACTCAAATATCACGGGCTGGCCGGAAACCTTCTCCAGCATCGCGGTGATCTTGCCGGCGTATTGGGCGCGCACCCAGTCCAGCTTGAAGCGGTTGGCGACCAGCAGGGTGACTTTGGTCAGGTCGTCGGCCACCTCTGCCACCAAGGGGCGGATCCAGGTGTTGAATTGCTGCTCGGGCAGCTCCTGGGCCAGTTGGTCAACACACGCTTCCCAGAGGCTGTGGCTGACGCGGTGGGGCAATCCCTCGCTCATGTTTGGTTGTCGTTCTTGTGGATAGCTGTTGCGTGCGGTTGCTGCCCATTGTAGTTCGCGAACAGGTTATCCACATCCGGGGTTTGGCCCCCTTGACACCTTTAGCAAGCCCGAAACTTGGCCAGTCCGCCGAATTAAATCCAAAGTGCCACCACGAGGTAGAAATTTTTTGCGATAATCATGGGTTTCCCTGATCCAGCCAACCCGCAATCCAATGTGTGGCGTGCTTGTGTCTTCCAGCCGTGAGGCGATCAGGGTGCCTGGCCGGCGATCCGGCCGACCTCACCCATTACAGGACTCACCATGAAACGCACTTACCAGCCCTCGAAAACGCGCCGTGCGCGCACCCACGGTTTTCTGGTCCGCATGAAGACCCGTGGCGGTCGCGCTGTGATCAATGCGCGCCGTGCCAAAGGCCGCAAGCGCCTCGCGGCCTGAGCCCCACCGTCCCGGCCACCCTCGCTGACAGCACGGTGCAGCGGATGACCGAGCGGGCACAGTTCCAGGCGGTACTGGCTGGCCAGACCGTGGCGCGTACCGCCCACTTTGTTTTGCACCGCCAGCCCCTGTTGCCCGGCGAGGCAGACGCGCTGTTTCCACCGTGCCTCCTGAGCACCGCCGGGCCGGTGGCCTGGGTGGGTGCCATGGTGCCTAAACGCTGGGCCAGACGTGCGGTGACCCGCAACGCCATCCGCCGCCAAATCTACACGCTGGCCAGCGGCGCATCAGACCAGTTCGCGGGCGCTGCCCACCTGGTTCGGTTGCGTGCGGGGTTTGCCAAAACCGATTTCCCGAGTGCCACATCCACCGCGCTAAAAACCGCGGTGAGGACCGAGCTTCAACTGCTGTTCAGCAGGGCCAAGCCATGATGGCACGCGCATTGGCGCTGCTGGTGCGCGGCTACCAGCTGTTGCTCAGGCCCTGGTTGGGCTCGAACTGCCGCTTCAGTCCCAGCTGTTCGGGTTATGCGCTGGACGCCTTGCGGCAGCACGGCGCCGCCGCCGGCAGTTACTTGACGGCGCGGCGAGTGCTGCGCTGCCATCCCTGGTGTAACGGTGGGACCGACCCGGTGCCAGACCACGCGCCCCCTTTGTTCAGCCGCTGGCTGGCTTCTCCCTTCAAGAAATCCCTATGAACGATATCCGCCGCACCATCCTGTGGGTGATTTTTGGTTTCTCCATCGTTTTGCTGTGGGACCAATGGCAAGTCCACAACGGCAAAAAAGCGACCTTCTTCCCTAAGGCCGAGCAATCCGTCAGTGGCCCTGCGGTCACCGGCGCAGCGGTGCCTGCCAGCGGCGCGTCCGGTGGTAATGGCGCGGTTCCGACTGCCGCCACACTGGCGGTTGGTGCCGGTGCGGTTCCAGCATCGGGCGGCGCGCCCGCGGTGCGCGAGCAGGTGGTGCTCACCACCGATGTGCTGCGCCTGACCTTTGACAGCGAGGGCGGTTCGCTCGTCAAAAGCGAATTGTTGAAGCACGCCGATACCTTGAAGCCGGGTCAAAACGTGGTCTTGCTGGACGACAGCAAGGAACGCCTCTACCAAGCGCAAACGGGCCTGATTGCTGGCCCTGCGGGTGGCGCATTCCCCACCCACAAGACGGTAATGGCAGCGGTTCCTGGCGAGCGAACCCTGCCTGACGGGGCTGACAGCCTGACGGTTCGTTTTGAGTCGCCTGAAGTGGGTGGCGTGAAACTGGTGAAAACCTACACCGTCAAGCGCGGTCAATACGACATCGGCGTGCAGCACACGGTGATGAACCAGGGAGCAGCCGCGGTGGCACCGCAGCTTTACCTGCAGTTGATTCGTGACGGCAACAAGCCGCCGGGCGAGTCCTCGCTGTACTTCACCTTCACCGGCCCGGCCGTCTATACCGACGCCAAGAAATTCCAGAAGGTCGAATTCTCCGACATTGAAAAAGGCAAGGCCGATTTCGAAAAGCAGTCCACCAACGGCTACGTGGCCATGGTGCAGCATTACTTTGCCAGCGCCTGGCTGTTGCCCAACGGCCTGCCGCGCGAAAACTTTGCCCGCAAAGACCCACAGCAGGCCAACCTTTACTCGGTCGGCATGCTGACGCCCTTGGAGACCATTGCCCCCGGCACCTCCCGCACGGTCGATGCCACGTTGTTTGCCGGCCCACAGGAAGAAAAACGCTTGGAAGTCTTGGCGCCGGGCCTGGAGCTGGTGAAAGACTATGGCTGGCTGACCATTTTGGCCAAGCCCCTCTATTGGCTGCTCTATGCGCTGCACAGTTTCATCAACAACTGGGGCTGGGCGATTGTGGCGCTGGTGGTGTTGCTGAAAGCGGCCTTCTACTGGCTCAACGCAAAGGCCTACGCCAGCATGGCCAAGATGAAATCGGTGGCGCCACGCATCACCGCCATGCGCGAACGCCTGAAAGACAAGCCGCAGGAAATGCAACAGGAGATGATGAAGATCTACCGGGAGGAAAAGGTCAACCCCATGGGCGGTTGCTTCCCGATCCTGATCCAGATCCCGGTGTTCATTGCCTTGTACTGGGTGCTGCTGAGTTCGGTGGAAATGCGCAATGCCCCCTGGGTTCTGTGGATCCATGACTTGGCCGCGCCCGACCCGTTTTTCATTCTGCCGGTGGTCATGACGCTGACCACCCTGTTGCAGACCTGGCTCAACCCGACGCCGCCCGACCCATTGCAGGCCAAAATGATGTGGATCATGCCGCTGGCCTTCAGCGTGATGTTCTTCTTTTTCCCGGCCGGCTTGGTGTTGTACTGGATTACCAACAACGTGTTGTCGATCGCACAGCAGTGGTTCATCAACAAGAAGCTGGGGGTGTTGCACACCCCCACCAACCCACTGACTTTGTTCCGCAAGAAGGCATAAGCCACGACGCCGAGTCACCGCTCGACGCGGTGGCTCCACCGAGCCGCACACCCGCACCCGCGGGGTTGCGGCTTTTTTAATGGAAGATCACGTCATGCTCGCGCGCCACACCCAACCGATCGTTGCGATCGCCACCGCCCCTGGGCGCGGCGCAGTCGGGATCGTGCGGGTGTCAGGCCGCGGTTTGGGGCCCCTGGTGCAGGCGCTGTGTGGCCAGACCTTGGTGCCGCGCAAAGCCACCTATTTGCCGTTTCGCGATGCCGACGGCCATGCCATCGACCATGGCCTGGCGATCCACTTTCCAGCGCCGCACTCCTACACCGGCGAAGATGTGCTGGAGCTGCAGGCGCATGGCGGGCCGGTGCTGCTGCAGCTTCTATTGGCCCGCTGCCTGTCGGCCGCTTCAGAGACCGATCCCGCCACTGGCGTGCCGGTGCTGCCTGGACTGCGCGTAGCCGAACCGGGCGAGTTCACCCAGCGTGCCTTTCTGAACGACAAAATGGACCTGGCGCAGGCCGAGGCAGTGGCCGACCTGATTGATGCCAGCACCGAAGCCGCCGCCCGCAGCGCGACGCGTTCGCTCTCTGGTGCGTTTTCACAAGAAGTCAACTCGCTGCTGGAGGCGCTGATTCACCTGCGCATGCTGGTCGAAGCGACCCTCGACTTCCCCGAGGAAGACATTGACTTTCTGGAGAAAGCCGACGCCACCGGCCAGCTCACGCGGCTGCAGCAGCAACTCGCCACGGTGCAGCAACGCACACGCCAGGGCGCGTTGCTGCGCGAAGGCATCACGGTCGTGATTGCCGGACAACCCAACGCCGGCAAGAGCTCCTTGCTGAACGCGCTGGCCGGTGCCGAGCTGGCCATCGTCACCCCGACCGCCGGCACCACCCGGGACAAACTGACGCAAACCATCCAGATCGAAGGGGTGCCGTTGCATGTCGTAGACACCGCGGGCCTGCGCCACCACGATGAAGCGGCCGACACGGTGGAGCAAATTGGCATCGCCCGCGCCTGGGACGCGATCGAGCAGGCCGATGCGGTGCTGTTCCTGCATGATCTGACGCGTGCGAATGCTCCTGAATACATAGCAGGAGATGCAGGTATCACGAGGACTCTGGGCGAAAAACTCTTAGAAACCGTGCCCGTGATCGACATTTGGAACAAATCCGATGCCGCAACGGCCTGCAGGCCGTCAACCGTGGCTTCAGAAGGACTGATGTTGTCGGCCAAAACCGGTGCCGGCCTGGCAGAGTTGCGCCAGCGTTTGCTGGCCGTGGCCGGCTGGCAAGCCGCGCCAGAGGGCCTCTACCTCGCCCGCGCCCGGCATGTGCAGGCGCTGCAGCAGGTCGCCAGCCACCTCGACCAGTCGGCCGTGTTGCTGACCAGCGCCATGCCGCCATTGGACCTGTTGGCCGAGGAGCTGCGGCTGGCGCAGAACGCGCTGAGTCAGATCACTGGCAGTTTCGACGCCGACGACCTGTTGGGTGAAATTTTCTCGCGGTTTTGTATCGGCAAATGAACGCGCAGCGCGGCGCTTTGGGGGCACCTCAGTGACCAGCGAAGTCCACCAAGGTGAACAGCGGCAGCCCGGCTGCGCGCAACTTCACTGACCCACCCAGCTCGGGCAAGTCCACAATCGCAGCGCCTTCCACAACCGCGGCACCCAGCCGCTGCAGTAGCCGCTGGCCCGCAAGCATGGTGCCACCGGTGGCGATCAAGTCGTCGATCAACAGCACGCGCTGGCCAGGTTGCACCGCGTCGGTGTGCAGCTCCACCGTGGCGCTGCCGTACTCCAGCGCATAGGTTTCCTCGATGGTGGTGAAGGGCAGCTTTCCTTTCTTGCGGATCGGAACGAACCCCAGCCCCAGCTCGTGCGCCACCACCGCGCCGAGGATGAAGCCGCGCGCGTCCAGCCCGGCGACTACGTCGGGTCGGTTTTCCGATTGCTGGTAGCGGTCGACAAAGGCGGCAATCACGCGGCGAAACACCTCCGCGTGTTGCAGCAAGGTGGTGATGTCGCGGAACTGCACACCGGGTACCGGCCAGTCGGGCACGGTGCGGATGTGCTGGGTCAGGTACTCGGCAAGGTCGTTGTTGGCGGGTGGTGTCATGGTGGCTTCAGGTAAACAGGGTACGGGCAAGAACGCGGGCCTGGCCGTCCACCACAAAGCCTTCGCCCATGCTCGGCACCTCCCGCGTGAGGGCGGTGATGTTGACTTGGTGGGTGACCCAGAGCTCAAACTGGCCTGCCGGTATCTTTTCAAGCGCCGCGCGCAAGGTGGCGGTCTCGTCGGTCTGGTTCAGCCGGTCGCCAAAGGTGGAGTTCAGCGCGGGCCAGACCGTGTGCCTGCCCAGCGCCAGTTGCGCGGTGTCAATGCAGCGGCACCAAGCACTGCTGCGAACGGCCGTCGGGTCCAGCCGTTGGCTGCGCAGCCACTCGCCGATGCGCTGGGCTTGCGCGCGCCCGGCTTCGCTCAGGTTGCGTTGGGTGTCGCAGCGGTCCAGCCGGAACTGAGGCGGGTCACCAATACCGGGCACCGTTTGCGCATGGCGCAGCAGCAGCGCGCAGCCGCCCGCCCGCAGGCGAAGGGCGGCATCGGGCGTGGCGGCCTGCAACAGTGGGCTGGTACCGGCGGCGGCGAGCGCCAGCAGGGTGCGGCGGCGACCAGGGCTCAATGGTTCGGGCGGACTCATCTCAACCTCGCAGCAATTTGTCTTCGGCCAGGGCCAGCGTATCGGTGCGGCCCGAGAGCACCAGTGTGTCGCCTTGTTGCAGCAGCATGGCGTCGTCGGGCGTCTCTGATTTGCCATTGTGGCGGCGCAGGCTCAGGACCCGCACCCCCACCGCGTGCAGGGCGAGCGCACCCAACGGCTGGTTCAACGAGCGGGCGGTGAGCGGCAGCGTGACGCTGGTTAGGCGCTCGTGGTCGCGTTCCAGCACGGTATCGTCGTCGCTGCCGTGGAAGTAGCCGCGCAGCAGGCTGTAGCGTTCGTCGCGCTGGTCTTGCACCACTCGGATCACCCGTCGCATGGGCACACCCACCAAGGCCAGGGCATGGCTGGCCAGCATCAGCGAGCCTTCGATGGCCTCTGGCACGACCTCGGTGGCTCCGGCATCGCGCAGCTTCTCCAGGTCCTGGTCGTCCACCGTGCGCACGATCACCGGCACCTTTTGGGCGTGTTCCTGTATGTTGGCAATCACCTTGATGGCGGAGGGCGTGTCGAGGTAGGTCACCACCACCGCGCTGGCGCGGGCGAGGCCGGCGGCCATCAGCGCCTGCAGGCGCGCGGCATCGCCAAACACCACCGAGTCGCCTGCGGCCGCCGCTTGACGCACGCGGTCGGGATCGAGGTCCAGCGCCATGTAGGGAATGCTTTCGCGCTCCAGCATCCTGGCCAGGTTTTGCCCGCAACGGCCATAGCCGCAGATGATGACGTGGCGGTTGGCGTTGATCGCCTTGCGGGCGATGCTGGTCATCTGCAGCGACTCCATCATCCAGTCGCTCGACACCACCTTCATCACCAGTTGGTTGCTGTACTTGATGATGAAGGGTGTGGCCAGCATCGACAACACCATGCTGGCTAAGATTGGATTCAGCAAATCCGGGGGCACCAGCGAATTGCCCTGGGCCAGTGTCAACAACACAAAGCCGAATTCGCCCGCCTGAGCCAAGTACAGACCGGTGCGCAACGACACCCCCGCCGGGGCGCCCAGCGAACGCGCCAGCACGGTCACCACCACCAGCTTGAATGTCACTGGCAACACCACCAGCGTCAGCACCAGCGCCCAGTTGTCCACCACCTCCCGCCAGTCGAGCAGCATGCCGATGGTGATGAAAAACAGGCCCAGCAGCACGTCGTGAAACGGCCGGATGTCGGTCTCCACCTGGTGCTTGTATTCGGTCTCCGATACCAGCATGCCAGCAATGAAGGCGCCCAACGCCAGGCTCAGCCCGGCCAGCTCGGTCAACCACGCCAGGCCCAGGGTGACCAGCAACAGATTGAGCATGAACAGCTCGTCGCTTTTACGACGCGCAACCAGTGTCAACCACCAGCGCATGACCCTTTGCCCGCCAACCAGCAGCAAGGTGATGAGCACGGCGGCCTTGACGCCAGCCAGTGCCAGCGCAAAAAACAGGCTTTCGTTGGGTGCACCCAGTGCCGGAATAAGCACCAGCAGTGGCACCACGGCCAAATCCTGGAACAGCAGCACGCCCATGACCCGCTTGCCGTGCTCGGACTCCAGCTCACCCCGCTCGGTCATGAGCTTGACCAGAATCGCTGTGCTGCTCATCGCCAGTGCGCCCGACAAAGCCAGCGCTGTTTGCCAGGGCATGTTCCACAGTGTGGGAGCCAGCACTGCCAGAAACAGCGAACCAGTGGTGGCAATGGCCATCGTGACCAGCACCTGCATGAGTCCCAAGCCGAACACATGGCGACGCATGGCCCAGAGTTTGTTGAGGTTGAACTCCAGCCCGATCACGAACATCAGGAACACCACACCAAACTCACCCAGGTGCCGCATGCCCTCCGAGTTTTGCGCCAGTGCCAGCGCGTGGGGGCCAATCACCACGCCCACGGCCAGATAGCCCAACATCGGTGGTAGCTTGAGCGAGCGGCAGGCCACCACGCCGAGCACCGCAGCGGCCAGGTACATCAGCGTGAGCTCAAGGGAGGACATGCCTGCATCGTATCAAGGCGCCGATAGAATCTGGCGATGCCACAGAAGTCCCCGACCACGCCGCCCTTTGACGCCGCCCGCGCGTTGCGGCTGGCGCATGACACCTTTGACATTGAAGCCAGTGCGGTGCTGGGCCTGAAAGCCCGCACCAGCGACAGCTTTGCCCGGGCGGTGGAAAAAATGCTCCACTGCAGCGGCCGCGTGGTGGTCATGGGCATGGGCAAAAGTGGCCACGTGGGTCGCAAAATCGCCGCAACACTGGCCTCCACCGGCACGCCTGCCATGTTTGTGCACCCCGCCGAGGCCAGCCATGGCGATCTCGGCATGGTCACCTCCGCCGACGTGGTGCTGGCCATATCCAACAGCGGCGAGAGCGACGAGCTCACCGCCATCCTTCCGGTGCTCAAGCGCCTGGGGGTTCCGCTGGTCGCACTCACCGGGGGCAAGCAGTCGACCCTGGCGCGCAACGCCGCACTGGTGCTCGACAGCAGCGTTGACAAGGAAGCCTGCCCGCTGAACTTGGCGCCCACCGCCAGCACCACGGCGCAGCTGGCGCTGGGCGATGCGCTTGCCGTGGCGCTGCTGGACGCCCGCGGTTTTCGCGCCGAGGACTTCGCCCGCTCCCACCCGGGTGGCGCACTGGGCCGCAAGCTGTTGACCCAGATTACCGATGTCATGCGCACCGGTGACGCGCTGCCACGTGTGGGCACGGATGCCAACCTCGGGACACTGATGCGCGAGATGAGCCACAAAGGCCTGGGCGCCTCGGCCGTCGTAGACGCGGATGACCAATTGCTTGGCATCTTCACCGACGGCGACCTGCGTCGCCTGATCGAGGCCGGCACGGACCTGCGTCAAGCCACTGCCGGCGAGATCATGTTCACTCGTCCCCGGACCTTGCGCCCCGACGTGCTGGCGGTGGATGCCGCCGTGCTGATGGAGGCGCACCGCATCACCTGCGTGCTGGTGGTTGACGATGCCAACCGCTTGGTGGGCGCGGTCCACATTGGCGACCTGATGCGCGCCAAAGTGATTTGAATGTTGCGCCCACACTCCTCCCTGCGTGTGGTTCGCTGCCTCCTAAGGGCGCGCGCTCTACCTTGGGCAGGCCCCGCAGCAAAACCATGACCCCCGCATTGAACTTCCCACCGGAACTGCTGCTGCAAGCCCAGGGCATTCGCGTCGCTTTTTTTGACATCGACGGCGTCTTGACCGACGGTGGCTTGTATTTCAGTGCCGAGGGCGAAACCCTCAAGCGCTTCCACACCTTGGATGGCCATGGGCTGAAACTGCTGCAGCGCGCCGGCATCACACCGGTGGTCATCACCGGACGCGACTCGGCACCGCTGCGCCGCCGTCTCGAGGCGCTGGGTGTCACCGAAGCCCACTTTGGTACCGAGGACAAACGCCCGGCGGCTGAAAGCTCGCTGGCCAAGCTGGGGCTGGACTGGTCCCAGGCCGCGGCCATCGGCGACGATTGGCCCGACCTGCCGGTCATGCGCCGCTGCGCGTTCTCCGCAGCGCCTCCTCAGGCCCACGCCGAGGCGCTGGCGGTGGCGCGTTACACCACCCAGGCCGGTGGTGGCATGGGCGCGGCCCGCGAGTTTTGTGACCTGCTGCTGGTGGCCAGTGGCCGCTACGCCGCGCTGCTGAACGAGGCCGCCCAATGATGGCCCACCGCCTGCCAGTGTCGCCGCGGCGGCGCCGCCCGCTGTGGCAGCGCGTTTGGGAGCGGGTGTCGATATACCTGCCCGTGCTCATGATGGGCCTGCTTGCCATGGGTACCTACTGGCTGGTCAAGAACACACCGTTGCTGGAAGCGCCCGAAGCTGAACGGCCGCTCACCCATGACCCCGACTACACCATGAGCCAGTTCGCGGTACGCAGCTTCGATGCGACCGGCAAACTCAAGAGCGAGTTGTTTGGCAGTGAAGCCCGCCACTACCCCGACACGGACACACTGGAAATTGACCAGGTGCGCATGCGCAGCTTCAACCCGCAGGGCCTGCTCACCACGGCCAATGCCAACCGCGCGCTCAGCAACGGGGACGCTTCCGAGGTGCAGCTGTTTGGCAATGCGGTGGTGGTGCGTCAGGCGGCCACGGCACAGGCGGCGGCCACCGAGTTCCGCGGCGACTTCTTGCACGCCTTCGTCACCACAGAACGACTGACGTCCAACAAACCTGTCACCCTGGTCCGGGGGGCTGACCGCTTCACCGCGGACAGCCTGAGCTACAACCATGGCGACCGTGTCGCCGAACTGCAGGGGCGAGTGCGCGGCGTGCTGGCACCGGCCAAGGCGCGATGAGCTCGTGCCGACCGCTGGTCTTCATTACCGGTGCATCCAGTGGCATCGGCCAGGCGCTGGCCTGGCGCTACCACCAGGCCGGGTTTGACCTGGCGCTGGTCGCGCGCCGTACCTTTGAGGTCGAATCTTGGGCAAGCCAGCGAAGAATCTCGCCAGAGCGCTATAAAATTTACAGTGCCGACGTGGCCCTGGTCGACAGCATTGTGGCGGCCGGCGAGGCTTGCATTCAGACGCAAGGTGTGCCCAGTGTGGTGGTCGCCAATGCCGGCATCAGCGTCGGCATCGACACCGCCATCCGTTCTGACCTCGACGTGCTGGCCCAGACACTGGCAACCAACAACACGGGTCTGGCGGCCACCTTCCATCCGTTTGTGAGCGCCATGCTCGCGCGCGGCAGCGGGACGCTCGTGGGCATTGGCAGCGTTGCCGGCATCCGCGGCCTGCCGGGCCATGGCGCGTACTGTGCGAGCAAGGCCGCCGTGATTGCCTACTGCGAATGCCTGCGCGGCGAACTGCGTGGCA
>CAZANT010000029.1:0-13789 GCA_964486575.1 uncultured Burkholderiaceae bacterium
CAAGGACCGGAACGGCAAGGTCGTACGGGGGGAAATCCGTGCCGGTGGCGAAAATCAGGTCCAAGCCACGCTGCGGCGACAAGGTGTTTTCCCAGGCAAGATCAAAAAGCGCCGGATGCGCAGCGGCAAGCGCATCAAGCCGAAAGACCTGGCCATCTTCACACGGCAACTGGCCACCATGATGAAGGCCGGCGTACCGCTGCTGCAAGCCTTCGACATCGTCGGACGGGGCAACCCCAATCCGAATGTCACTCGGCTGCTGAACGACATCCGCAGCGATGTTGAAACTGGCACGTCGCTGAGCGCCGCCTTCCGAAAGTACCCGATTTACTTTGACAGCCTCTACTGCAACCTGATCGAAGCCGGTGAAGCGGCCGGCATTCTGGATTCGCTATTGGACCGGCTCGCAACCTACATGGAGAAGACCGAGGCGCTGAAGTCCAAGATAAAGTCGGCACTGATGTACCCGATCGCGGTGCTGGTCGTGGCGTTTGTGGTGGTGGCAGTGATCATGATTTTTGTGATTCCCGCCTTCAAAGAGGTCTTCACCTCGTTCGGCGCCGACCTGCCCGCACCCACGCTGGCCGTGATTGCCATGAGCGAGTTCTTTGTTGCCTACTGGTGGTTGATTTTTGGCGTGTTGTTTGGCGGTACCTACTTCTTCATGCAAGCCTGGCGGCGCAACGTGAAGGTCCAGATCTTCATGGACCGCACGATGCTCAAGTTGCCGGTGTTTGGTCAACTGGTTGACAAGTCCTGTATCGCTCGCTGGACGCGCACGCTGTCCACCATGTTCGCGGCCGGCGTACCACTGGTCGAGGCACTTGACTCTGTGGGTGGCGCGTCGGGCAACTACGTGTACGCATCCGCCACCGCGAAAATCCAGCAAGAGGTGTCCACGGGCACCAGCCTGACCGCGGCCATGACCAATGCCAACGTGTTCCCATCCATGGTTTTGCAGATGAGTGCGATCGGTGAAGAGTCGGGCTCGCTCGACCACATGCTTGGCAAGGCGGCCGACTTTTACGAAGCAGAGGTGGACGACATGGTGGCCGGCCTCTCCAGCCTTATGGAGCCCATCATCATCGTCATCCTCGGCACGGTCATTGGTGGCATCGTGATCTCCATGTACCTACCGATTTTCAAGCTGGGCCAAGTCGTCTGATGGGCGCCCTGGTCTGGTTGGACACCGCGCTCGCGGCGGTGCTGGGGCTGCTGGTCGGCAGCTTTCTCAATGTGGTGATTTACCGTCTTCCGAAAATGCTGGAGCAGCAGTGGGCCCAGGAGTACGGCTCCACCCACGTACCGCCCACCGATACCGCCAGGTTCAACCTGATGGTGCCGCGGTCACGCTGCGGACACTGTGGGCACGTGCTGCGCTGGTACGAAAATATTCCGCTGGTGAGCTACCTTGTGTTGCGTGGGCGATGCTCTGCATGTGGCACAGCGATTGGTTTGCGCTACCCGCTGGTAGAAGCCTTGACCGGGGCCTTGTTCGCATTCTGCGTCCACAGTTGGGGGGTCACCACCACAGGGTTGTTGTGGTGTGGCTTTTCAGCGGCACTGGTGGCACTGGCCTTCATCGACTGGGATACCACCTTGCTCCCGGACGACATCACCCTGCCGTTGCTGTGGGCAGGTCTGATCGCCGCCGCGTTAGGCTGGACCGCTGTACCCTTGCCCGACGCGCTGTGGGGGGCTGTGGCCGGCTACTTGTCGCTTTGGAGCATTTACTGGCTGTTCAAACTCATCACTGGGAAAGAAGGCATGGGTTATGGCGACTTCAAGTTGTTCGCCGCACTTGGCGTCTGGTTTGGCTGGGCCGGGCTGATGCCCATCATCCTGATGTCATCGGTGATTGGCGCTGTGGTTGGCCTCGCGCTCAAGTTCAGCAGTGGCCTGCGTGAGGGTGGCTATGTGCCGTTTGGCCCTTTTCTAGTGGGCGCCGCCTTCACTGCAATGGTGTTTGGTCCCCAGGCCATGCTGCGGGCCGTGGGTCTGTAAACCACACCCATGCCCGCGAATTTCCGACTCGGCCTGACCGGAGGCATTGGCAGCGGCAAAAGCACAGTGGCACGTTTGCTGGTGCGCCGTGGCGCCACTCTGGTGGACGCCGACGCGATTGCCCGTGCCACCACAGCGCCCGGGGGTGCTGCAATGCCAGCGATTGCAGCCGCTTTCGGCCCAACGCTGATAGCCGCCGACGGCGCACTTGACCGCGATGCGATGCGCCACTTGGTGTTTTCCGACGCAAGTGCACGCCATCGGCTGGAGGCCATCGTCCACCCTCTGGTTGGCACAGAAGCGCTTCGCCAAGCCGACGCAGCCACCGCACCGTGCGTGGTGTTCGACATTCCATTGCTGGCCGAATCGCGCTTCTGGCGTCAGCGGCTGCACCGCGTGCTGGTTGTGGATTGCAGCACCGAGACCCAAATCCGCCGAGTTATGGCGCGCAACGGCCTGGCGCGGGACACGGTTGAAAAGATCATCGGTGCACAAGCCCACCGCTTCACGCGGCTCGCCTGCGCTGATGCCGTGCTCTGGAACGACGCTGACACGCTGGCGCCGTTGGAGGCCGGGGTGGCTGGGTTATCCACACGCTTCGGGCTATCATTGATACCAGAATGAGTCGCGTGATCCTGTACGAATACCCTTTCAACGAGCGAATCCGCACTTATTTGCGGCTGGAACACCTGTTTCGCCGGCTCACGATGCTGGTGCCACGCGAGCATCCTCTGGACCATCACCACGCCTTATTGACCATCTTTGAGGTGATGGACGTGGCAGCCCGCGCCGACTTGAAAAGCGATGTGCTGAAAGACATCGACAAGCAGAAGGCCGCACTCAACCACTACCGCGGTAATCCAGCGATCTCCGAAGCCGCACTCGACAGCGTCATCGCGCAGTTGGACAGTTGCTTCGCTGGCCTGAATGACGTCAGCGGCAAAGCTGGCCACTCGCTCACCGAAAACGACTGGCTTATGAGCATTCGCAGCCGGGTCGGCATCCCTGGCGGAACCTGCGAGTTTGATTTGCCGGCCTACTACGCTTGGCAGCACCAAGAGGCCGACACCCGCCGGGTCGACGTCGAAAAATGGGCCTCGACACTGGCGCCGCTGGCCGAGTCAATCCACCTGCTGCTTAAGCTGCTGCGCGACGCTGGGACCCCGCAAAAGGTACTCGCCACCAATGGGCAGTTTGTGCAGCCCCTGCCCCAGGGCCGGACCTTCCAGCTGATGCGTTTGCGGATTGACCCAGGGCCCGGTTTGATTCCAGAAATCAGCGGGAACCGGCTGATGGTTTCGGTACGCCTGATGCGCCATGGCGAGGACGACCGCCTGCATGCGACCACCGACGAAGCCGCGTTCGAGATGACCCTCTGCGCCTGAGCCTGAGGCAACGCCGCATGAGCACACCATCGCCACCACTCGCCGCACGGACCGTCACCTGCCCCAGCTGTGGGGGCGACAGCCTGTACGCTCCCAGCAACCTTTACCGCCCTTTTTGCAGCGAACGCTGCAAGAACAACGACTTCGGCGCCTGGGCCAGCGAAAGTTTCAGGGTCCCGGAAGACGCGCCTCCGGACGAACCATACTTCGGCGACCCCAAACTCCGCTGATTTATAGCCAGATTGGTGTCTGGCCAGCATGAGACTTAGTAGCTACGCTACTGAATATGTAGCACCAGAGAACCCACGCTCGGCTGCAAACCAAGCCAAGACCGGCACTGTACCGGGCAACACCGGCGCCACCTGAACCGGCAACTGCTGCCAGGCAAATGACTGGTTCTCACGCATTTGCAAGCTGCCCTGCCAGTCAAACACCTTGCAAAAATTGAGCCGTACCAGGGCATGGGGATAGTCCACCAGTTGCACCTTCCACGGGTGCACTGTATTCACCGTGATGCCGATTTCTTCCTGTAACTCGCGCCGAAGTGCATCGGCCACGGTTTCCCCAGCCTCCAGTTTCCCCCCCGGAAACTCCCAATACCCAGCGTAAACCTTGCCCTCCGGCCGTGATGTCAACAGAAACGCGCCATCGTCGCGCACCAGCACACCCACTGCCACATCCACGACAGAACGGGCCTGCCCTCCTTCACGCGGGCGCTCGCCATCTGCCACCAACGGGCTCACATTCATCTCAGCTGGCCGGCGTTGTGCCGACCCGCATAGTCCCGCGCGAACTGGTAAGCCACCCTGCCGCTGCGCGAGCCGCGCTCCAGGGCCCACACCAGGGAGGCTGGCCGCGCCTCGGCAATAGCATCGGCGCTCACGCCAAAGGCAGATAGCCACTGGGCCACGATGGCCAAATACTCGTCCTGGTTGAATGGATAAAAGCTGATCCACAGGCCAAAACGTTCAGACAGCGAAATTTTCTCCTCCACCCCTTCGCCGGGATGCACCTCGCCGTCTTCGGTGTGTTGGTAGCTGAGGTTCTCCTTCATGTATTCCGGTAACAGATGGCGGCGGTTGCTAGTGGCGTAAATCAGTACGTTGGGCGTGGCAGCCGCCACAGAACCATCGAGGATGGATTTGAGTGCCTTGTAGCCCGGCTCACCATCGTCAAAACTCAGGTCATCGCAGAACACGATGAATTTCTCCGGCCGCTCCGACACCACATCCACGATGTCAGGCAGGTCGACCAGATCCGCTTTGTCAACCTCGATCAAGCGCAGCCCCTGGGCCGCAAATTCGTTCAGACAAGCCTTGATCAGCGACGATTTGCCTGTACCGCGTGCGCCAGTTAGCAACACGTTGTTCGCAGGCTGACCCGCCACCAGCTGGCGCGTGTTGCGGGCGATTTTTTCTTTTTGCAGGTCAATCTCCTGCAGGTCGGCCAGCCGCAACGGCGCAATGTGACGGACCGGCTCCAGCGTGCCGTGGCCCGAGGCGCGTTTGCGGTAGCGCCAAGCCACAGCGGCTTGCCAGTCGGGTGCTGAGAGTGGCTGCGGCAGCGCGGCTTCGATGCGCGACAGCACGGTCTCCGCGCGCTGCATCAACTGTAATAACGCCTCGTTCATGACCGGTAGTCCGCGTTGATGGTCACGTAGTCGTGGCTGAAGTCGCAGGTCCACACCGTGTCCGCCGCGTCGCCACGGCCCAACAAAACCCGCACAGTGATCTCGCTCTGCTTCATTACCCGCTGGCCGTCTTCTTCGCGGTAAGCCGGGTTGCGTCCCCCCTTGACCGCGACATGCACGTCATCGAGGTAAAGGTCAATGCCGGTTTGGTCAAGGTCGGCGATGCCCGCATAACCCACCGCCGCGAGGATGCGACCGAGGTTGGGGTCACTGGCAAAGAAGGCAGTTTTCACCAGCGGTGAATGGGCAATCGCATACGCCACCTGTCGGCATTCTTCGCCCGTTTTGCCGCCTTCGACTTTGACAGTGATGAACTTGGTTGCCCCTTCGCCGTCGCGTACGATGGCTTGGGCCAGCTGCTGTGACACGGCCAGCATCGCCGCTTTCAGCACGCGGCCATCGGCACTGTCGAGCGACTGGATAGGTGCATGACTGGCTTTGTTGGTGGCAATCACCACAAAAGAGTCATTGGTGGAGGTGTCTCCGTCCACCGTCACGCGGTTGAAAGAGCCGTCGGCCAGTTCGGTTGCCAATTGCCGCATCAGTTCGGGGGCGACACAGGCGTCGGTGGCCAGAAAACCCAGCATGGTGGCCATGTTGGGCCGAATCATGCCGGCGCCCTTGCTGATGCCAGTGATACTGACCGTGACGCCGCCAAGCTGCACTTGCTGGCTGAAGGCCTTGGGCTGTGTATCGGTGGTCATGATGCCTTCGGCCGCGCGCAGCCAGTTGGCTTCGTTCGCATCGTCCAGCGCGGCGGGCAGGCCTGCGATGATGCGGTCGTGCGGCAGCGGCTCCATGATCACGCCGGTAGAAAACGGCAGGATTTGTTCTGGCGCCAGTTCGAGCAAGCGCGCCACTGCAACACACACCGTGCGGGCGCGCACCAAGCCGTCTTCACCGGTGCCCGCGTTGGCATTGCCGGTGTTAATGACCATGGCGCGGATACCAAACTGGCTGGCCAGGTGCTCCCGACACACCTGCACCGGCGCGGCACAAAAGCGGTTCTGAGTGAAGACACCATGCACCGACGCGCCCTCGTCGATCAGTACCACCGTGAGGTCTTTTTTGTGGGCCTTGCGAACTCCGGCTTCGGCCACGCCGATGCGTAAGCCGGGTACCGGATGTAGGTCGGACGGGATAGGGAGAGGCAGATTCACGGGCATGGCGGAGCTTTCAAAACTGCAGTGATTATCGGGAAATCAGGTGACGGAAAAAACAAAACGGGCCGAAGCCCGTTGTGATGGAGACGCCACGATTCAGGTCAGCTTGCCGTGGCACAGCTTGAACTTCTTGCCACTGCCACAGGGGCAGGGGTCGTTGCGACCCACGCGTGCATAGCGCTGGGCGTTCTGCACTGTGGCCTCGTCCAGCGTGGTCTCCACCTCACCGGTTTCGGTCGGGGCGGTGTAAGTCACGTTCGCGATGTTTTCGGCGCGTGCCTCCAAGTCGACAGCCGCCTGTTCGAGCTGTTCGCCCGATTGCACCTTGACGGTCATCAGCACCTTGGTCACATCGTTTTTGACCGCGTCCAGCAACTGGCGGAACAGCTCGAACGCTTCGCGCTTGTACTCCTGCTTAGGCTGCTTTTGCGCATAGCCGCGCAGGTGAATGCCCTGGCGCAAGTAGTCAAGCGCACTCAGGTGTTCGCGCCAGTGGGTGTCTATGCTTTGTAGCAATACCACCCGTTCAAACTGAGTGAAGTTGGCGGCGCCGACTTCGGCCACCTTGGCGTTGTAGGCCACATTGGCCACAGCCACCACTTTTTCCACGATGTCTTCGCCGGTGATCGCGTCGGAGGAGGCCACCTCCTGCTGCAGCGGTAAGGTGATCTGCCACTCGTCGGCAAGCACTTTCTCGAGTTGGGGCAAATCCCACTGCTCTTCCACCGACTCTTCAGGCACGTGCTCATGGACCAGGTCTTTGAAGCAACCTTCGCGCAATGCGGTGATTTGGCCCGACAGATCTTGTGCATCGAGGATGTCGTTGCGCTGTTGGTAGATCACCTTGCGCTGGTCGTTGGAGACATCGTCGTACTCGAGCAGCTGTTTGCGCACATCGAAGTTACGCGCTTCCACCTTGCGTTGCGCGCTTTCGATGCTGCGGGTGACGATGCCTGCTTCGATCGCCTCGCCGTCGGGCATCTTCAGCCGGTCCATGATCGCCTTGACCCGATCCCCGGCGAAAATGCGCATCAGTGAATCGTCCAGGCTGAGGTAAAAGCGTGACGAACCCGGGTCGCCCTGGCGGCCCGATCGGCCCCGCAACTGGTTGTCGATGCGGCGTGACTCGTGGCGCTCAGTGGCAATGATGCGCAAGCCGCCGAGCGACTTCACCAATTCATGGTCTTTGGCCCACTGCGCACGCAAACGGGCCGCTTCGGCCTGTCGGGCAACCTCGTCCAGTGACGGGTCGGCAAGCGCGGCCTCCACCAGCTTCTCCACATTGCCGCCCAGCACAATGTCGGTGCCCCGGCCAGCCATGTTGGTGGCAATCGTGATCACCTTGGGACGACCGGCTTGGGCCACGATGTCGGCTTCACGGGCGTGCTGTTTGGCGTTCAGTACCTGGTGAGGCAGCTTTTCCCGCTCAAGCAGGTTGGCAATGATCTCGGAGTTTTCAATCGAGGTGGTGCCCACCAGCACCGGCTGCCCGCGCTCGTAACATTCCCGAATGTCTTTGATCGCAGCTTCGTACTTCTCACGTGTTGTTTTGTACACCCGGTCCAGTTGGTCTACTCGCTGGCTTTTCCGATTCGGCGGAATCACAATGGTTTCCAAGCCGTAGATTTCCTGGAACTCAAACGCCTCGGTGTCTGCTGTGCCGGTCATGCCAGCCAACTTGCCGTACAGCCGGAAGTAGTTCTGGAAAGTGATCGACGCCATGGTCTGGTTTTCAGGCTGGATCGCCACGCCCTCTTTGGCCTCGACCGCTTGGTGCAGACCGTCACTCCAACGGCGGCCCGACATTAAGCGCCCGGTGAATTCATCGACGATGACGATTTCGCCCTCTTGCACCACGTAGTGCTGGTCACGGTGGTAGAGGTAGTTGGCGCGTAACGCTGCGTACAGGTGGTGCACCAACGCAATGTTGGCCGGGTCGTACAGCGAAGCCCCTTCCGGTATCAGACCCAAGCCCGCCAACAGCCGCTCGGCGTTCTCATGGCCTTGCTCGGTCAAAAACACTTGGTGGGTTTTTTCGTCCAGCGTGAAGTCGCCTGGCTTGGTAATGCCCTCGCCCGTGCGCGGATCAGCCTCCCCCTCCTGCTTGGTGAGCATGGGCGCCAACTTGTTGATGGCGAGGTACAAGTTGGTGTGGTCTTCAGCCTGGCCACTGATGATCAACGGCGTGCGGGCCTCGTCGATCAGGATCGAGTCAACTTCGTCAACAATGGCGTAGTTCAGGCCGCGCTGAACCCGGTCAGCCACCTCGTAGACCATGTTGTCACGCAGGTAGTCGAAACCGAACTCGTTGTTGGTACCGTAGGTGATGTCTGCGCGGTAGGCGGCCTGCTTTTCCGGGCGGGCCATGTTGGGAAGGTTAACGCCGACCGTCAGACCGAGGAAGTTGTACAGGCGACCCATCCATTGCGCATCGCGATTGGCCAGGTAGTCGTTGACGGTGACCACGTGCACGCCCTTGCCGCTCAACGCATTCAGGTACACCGGAAGCGTCGCGGTCAGGGTCTTGCCTTCGCCCGTACCCATCTCCGAAATCTTGCCGTTGTGCAAGGACATACCGCCCAGCAGCTGCACGTCGAAATGGCGCATCTTCATGACACGCTTAGAACCCTCGCGCACCACAGCGTAAGCTTCCGCCAACAGGGCGTCCAACGTTTCGCCAGCGGTGTACCGAGTTTTGAACTGTTCGGTCTTGGCCCGAAGCTCGTCGTCGCTCAGCTTCTCGAATTGCGGCTCCAGCGCATTGATGCGCTCAACGGTCTTGCGGTATTGCTTGAGTAGGCGGTCGTTGCGACTGCCAAAGAGGCTGGTGAGGAAGTTGGTGGCCATGAATGCGGGGCCGCTTTGAGTGCTTCAACAGAAACCCGCAAGGCAACCGAAATCCCTATAGATGATGAGAAATGGGGCTGTACGGCAAAAAAACAAGGCCAGACGGTGCCAGGCACTGAGCGCCCCAACTTTGCGAATTTTACCTTTGCGCCGCGGCCCGCGAGCGGTCCATCCTCACGGCTGGTTTTTGTGCCGGCTTGGCAGGCAGTTCGGCCTTGGCTACGAGGGTGTCGGCCAACTTTTCACCGGCTGCCAGGAATTTTTGCGGGTTTTGTGGCACCCCGTCGATCAGCACTTCGAAGTGCAGGTGTGGGCCGGTGGAGCGGCCGGTCGAACCGACCTCGCCCAGTTTTTGGCCGCGTTTGACCAAATCGCCCTTCTTGACAGTTACCTTGGACGCGTGTGCATAGCGCGTCACCAGGTCGTTGCCATGGTCCACTTCCACCATCTTGCCGTATGCCGGGTGGTACTCCTGAGCCACCACCACGCCGCCAGCTGCCGACAAAATTGGCGTGCCGGTATCGGCCTGAAAGTCCATGCCCGTGTGCAGGGCCGTGCGTCCGGTGAACGGATCGATGCGCCACCCAAACGCCGAGCCCATGTAAGCGTCATGTACTGGCGCCTGGGTCGGCACCATCGATTTTTTTATCTTTTGGTCAAACAGACGGGACTCGATGACCGTCAACAAGTCCGCCCGCTGATCTGCCAGTTGATCCAACTCGGTCAAGGTGGTTTGCAGCTCCTCCAGGCTCAGGGGTCGACCCGACACGAGCACACCACCACGGCCTGGGTTGGTCTTGATGTCATTGGGGTTGATGCCCGCCAGTCCGGAGACTCGCTCACCCAAGGCCTCCATCTGCAGTACCTTGGCCTGCATTTCGCCCAGCTTACGGGCCATTGCATCAAGGTTTTCACGCATATAACGCTCGCGTTGCAAGACATCGTCCTGAACGACCAGACCGACCACCGAACCAATGACTGGCCAGCCTTCGCGGGCCGCTTTGAGAAAAACGAGGTGGTACAGGCCGGCTGCCACGGCGGTCAGTGCAAACGATGCCACCAGCCCTGCCAGCAACAACTTGGAGCCACTCAGATGGATGGCCCGACTCTTTGCCAACCACGCGTCCGTGATAATCAATTGCATCGCTATCCCTATTGTTCTGGCCCATGACACTACCTCGCCCGCCCTTGTCGTTGGTCGAAGCGGCGCGCGATTCGCCGACATTTGCGCGGCTCGCAGAGCAAGTCGCAGACTCTGCCCAACGGCTGCGGGCGATTGAAACACTGATACCTGAAACGCTCCGCTCCGCCATCAAGGCGGGACCTGTCGACGACTCGGAATGGTGCCTGATCGTGGACAACAGCGCTGCAGCCGCCAAAGTCAGGCAGCTTCTGCCTCTTTTCCAGACACGTCTCAACGGTCTTGGCTGGCAGGTTACCTCAATCCGCCTGAAAGTCCAAACTGGGCGGAGGTGAAAAAATGGTGCCGATTGTCGGAATCGAACTGACGACCTACCGCTTACAAGGCGGTTGCTCTACCAACTGAGCTAAATCGGCAAAATTGTGATTTTACAGAAAGCGCGGGCTACTTCACCCTCTTCAAAGCCGGCCTGGGTCCTGCCGGCGGTTTCGGTGGTTCGGCGTCCCCATCGGTGTTGGTTCCAGCCCCGATCGGCACCACATTACCATCCGCTCCCCGCTCTTCGGGCTTGCTCGCCACGCCGCTGAGTGCGGGCGTGCTCGTCAGCGGTACCGGTCCGGCGCTGACGACCTGCGTGGGCCCAGGAAACGCCATCCCCTGGCCGTTCTCCCGGGCATAAATGGCGATCACGTGGCTGATGGGGACCAGTATTTCTCTGGCAGTCCCGCCGAAACGCGCACGGAACTCGATGAATTCGTTGCCTAGCTTGAGAGCGCTGGTGGCATCGAAACTGATGTTGAGCACGATCTCGTTGTTTTTGACATGCTCGCGCGGCACCTGCACAGTGTGGTCCACCTGCACGGCGACGTAGGGGGTGAAGCCGTTGTCGGTACACCAGTCGTACAGCGCCCGTATCAGGTACGGACGTGTAGACGGCAGATCTGTGGAACCCATCACCTTGCGGCCCTTACTTGCGCATCACCTTCTCGGACGGTGTCAATGCCTCGATGTAAGCCGGACGCGAAAAAATTCTTTCTGCGTACTTGAGCAAGGGTGCAGCATTTTTACTGAGGTCGATACCGTAGTAATCGAGGCGCCACAACAGCGGCGCGATGGCCACGTCCAGCATGGAGAAGTTGTCGCCCAGCATGTACTTGTTCTTGAGGAACACCGGAGCCAGTTGGGTCAGACGGTCACGGATGTGCGCACGGGCTTTTTCCAGCGCCTTCTCGTTGCTTTTGGAGGCGCGTGATTCCAGCAGACCAACGTGCACAAAAAGTTCTTTTTCGAAGTTGAGCAGGAACAGGCGTACGCGGGCGCGATCCACCGGGTCCCCTGGCATGAGTTGCGGGTGCGGGAAACGCTCGTCGATGTACTCATTGATGATGTTCGACTCGTACAGAATCAAGTCGCGCTCGACCAGGATGGGCACCTGACCGTAGGGGTTCATCACGCTGATGTCTTCGGGCTTGTTGTAAAGGTCGACATCCCGGATCTCAAAATCCATGCCCTTTTCAAACAACACAAAGCGGCAGCGGTGGGAGAAAGGGCAGGTCGTCCCTGAGTAAAGCACCATCATGGCGGAGGCTCCTAAAAATCAAAAAGAGTGGATGCGCGGAACGCAGCCACTCTGGAAGGCCAGGCCCCGTAAGGGCCCGAGCCAGACGGGCTTACTTGACGTCTTTCCAATAAGCCGCATTCAGGCGCCAAGCGATCGCCGTGAACACCATCAGGAACAGCAACACCCAGACGCCGAGCTGAACACGGGTTTTTTGAACCGGCTCACTCATCCAGGTCAAGTAATTCACCAAATCACCCATGGCCTCATCGAAACGGGCTGGCGTCATCGTACCGGGCTTGACCTGCTCCCAACCCTTGAAGACCTGGGTGGCGTGACCGTGCTCGGTCACGGTGTCAAACACCGGCCGCCGTTCGCCTTGCAACTCCCACATCACGTGTGGCATACCCACGTTCGGAAACGCGAGGTTGTTCCAACCGGTTTCCTTGCCCTCATCGCGGTAGTAGGTTCGCAGGTAGGTGTAGAGATAGTCAGAACCGCTGCCTTTGCTAACGTCAGACCGCGACCGAGCCACCAGAGTCAGATCGGGGGGCACGCCACCAAACCAATCCTTGGCATTTTTCGGGTCGATGGTTGCCTTCATGGTCTCACCGATCTTGTCGGTGGTGAACAACAGGTTGTCCTTGATCTGCGCTTCGCTCAAGCCAATGTCCTTGAGTCGGTTGAAGCGCATGTAGGCTGCCGAATGGCAGTTCAAGCAGTAGTTCGCAAACAACTTGGCGCCGTTTTGCAAAGCGGCCAAATCGTTCAGCTTATTCGGCGCCTTATCCCAGGCAATACCACCGCCTGCGGCGGAAGCAGACGTCGCGACGCCCAGCATCAGGGCAAGCGTGCAGAGGAATTTTTTCATTTTTTTAACTCCGGCCCATCAGTGCGCAGCAAAAGTAACGCGGTCTGGGACAACCTTGAACTCACCCAAGCGACTCCACCAGGGCATCAGCAGGAAGAAGCCGAAATAGAACAGGGTACCCACTTGAGACACCCGCTCACCGATTGGTGACGGCGCCTGAACACCGAGGTAACCCAGAACAAGGAAGTTGATGACAAAAATGCCGTAGAGGTACTTATGCCACGTAGGACGGTAGCGAATGGACCGGACAGGGCTGTTGTCCAGCCAAGGCAGGAAGAACAAGATGACCACAGCGCCACCCATACCAACCACGCCCCAGAATTTCGCGTCGATGGCCAACATGCAAGCCACCAGACCCAAAGCCGCCAGAATCACGCCCCCCTTAAGAAAGCCGGACAGCTTGGTTTTCAGCACACCCAGTGCCGCACCGGCGACGACGCACGCGATCAGTGCATACATCATTTCAGTGGTGATGGCGCGAAGCACCGAGTAGTAGGGAGTGAAATACCAGACCGGTGCGATGTGGGCGGGCGTCTTCAGTGGATCGGCAGGGATGAAGTTGTTGAACTCCAGGAAGTACCCACCCAAGGTCGGCGCGAAGAAAATCACCGCACTGAATGCCATCAGGAACACGCTCACGCCCAAAATGTCGTGGACCGTGTAGTACGGGTGGAACGGAATGCCGTCGAGGGGACGGCCTTGGGCGTCCTTGGGCGCCTTGGGACCCTTGATTTCCACGCCGTCCGGGTTATTGGAGCCTACTTCGTGCAATGCAATGATGTGTGCAGCCACCAAGCCCAGCAACACGAGCGGCACGGCAATGACGTGGAAGCTGAAAAAGCGGTTCAGGGTCGCATCGCCGACCACATAGTCGCCGCGAATCAACAGGGCGAGGTCAGGGCCAACAAACGGGATGGCCGAGAACAAGTTGACGATCACCTGAGCGCCCCAGTAGGACATTTGACCCCATGGCAGCAGGTAACCCATGAAGGCTTCGGCCATCAGGCACAGGAAAATCGCGCAACCGAATACCCAGACCAGTTCACGCGGCTTGCGGTAGCTGCCGTAAATCAGTCCGCGGAACATGTGCATGTACACCACCACGAAGAACGCCGAGGCGCCGGTGGAGT
>CAZANT010000030.1:0-13744 GCA_964486575.1 uncultured Burkholderiaceae bacterium
GTCGGCGCGGCGGATGGTGTCTTCGTCGTGCTCCACCACCACCAGGGTGTTGCCCTTGTCACCGAGCTTGTGCAACGCGTTCAGCAGGATGTGGTTGTCGCGCGCGTGCAGGCCAATGGTGGGTTCGTCCAGCACATAACAAACGCCTTGCAGGTTGCTGCCCAATTGGGCGGCCAGACGGATGCGCTGGGCCTCGCCGCCGCTCAGGGTTGGTGCGCCGCGGTCCAGCGTGAGGTAGCCCAAACCCACCTCCTCCAAAAACTCCAGGCGCCCCTGGATCTCGGGCAGCAAGTCGCGCGCGATGTCGGCTTCGCGGTCGCTCATCACACCGGCCGCGCCAAGGCTTTGCACCCACGCACGCACTTCCACCACGGACAGCCGAGCGATGTCGGCAATGCCCACACCAGCGAACTTCACAGCGCGGGCCTGGGCGCTGAGTCGGGTGCCTTCGCAGGTGGGGCAGGCGGTGTCGGCTACGTCTTCAATCTCAGGTTCGGCAAAGGTTTGTTCGCGGCCTTTGGTGTCGTCGTCGCGCAGGGTGTCGTCCAACGCACGGCGCTGTTCGCGGGTCAGTGCCACACCGGTGCCGACGCAGTCTGGGCACCAGCCATGTTTGCTGTTGTAGCTGAAGAGGCGTGGATCCAGCTCGGCGTAGCTGGTGCTGCACACCGGGCAGGCGCGTTTGGTGGAGAACACGTCCACATGGCCAATGTTGGCAGTAGACCGGCCTTCGTCCATGGCCTCGCGCAAGCCATCCAGCGGCGCCAGCAGGTGCAACACACCTTTACCATGCTCCAACGCCAAGGCCAGCGCCTGACGCAGTTCGGCTTCCCGCGCCGGATTGACCACGAGGTCGGCCACCGGCAGTTCGATGGTGTGTTCCTTGAAGCGATCGATCCGGGGAAAGCCGGTGGTGGGCAAAAACTCGCCGTCGACCCGCATGTGGGTGTGGCCACGGGGCCGCGCCCAGTCGGCCAATTCGGTGTAGACGCCCTTGCGGTTCACCACCAGGGGCGCGAGCAAGCCAATGTGCTGGCCCTTGTAGCGCTGCAACAAGGCGGCGGCAATGCTGTCGGGCGTTTGCGGCATGACGGCCGCGCCATCGTTCACACAATGCTGGGTGCCCAGCTTCACATACAGCAAGCGCAAGAAGTGCCAGACCTCGGTGGTGGTGCCCACGGTGCTTTTTCGCCCACCGCGCGAGAGCCGCTGCTCGATCGCGACGGTGGGCGGTATGCCGTAAACCGCGTCCACCTCGGGCCGGCCTGCAGGCTGCACGATGCTGCGTGCATAGGCGTTGAGGCTCTCAAGGTAACGGCGCTGGCCTTCGTTGAACAAAATGTCAAACGCCAGCGTGCTTTTGCCGGAACCACTGACGCCGGTGACCACGTTGAACTGGCCGCGCGGGATGTTCACCGACAGGCTCTTGAGGTTGTGTTCCTTGGCGTTGACGATCTGGATGGCGTTGTTGTCTGCCCGGGCGGGCCGGGGCACGCGGGCGGCAACCACGTAGCCCGGCGCCCGCTCCGCCACCATCTTCCCCTCCAGCCCCAGGGCGCTGTCGTACTCGCGCAGCGCACGGCCAGTGTGGGAGGTGGGGTGCAGGCGCACCGCTTCCGGCGTGCCCTCGGTGACGAGGTAACCGCCGGCATCCCCGCCCTCCGGGCCAAGGTCGATCAGCCAGTCGCTGGCGCGAACCACGTCGAGGTTGTGTTCGATGACGATCAGCGAATGCCCGACATCAAGCAGCCGCCGCAACGCACGCATCAGTTTGGCAATGTCATCAAAGTGCAGCCCGGTGGTGGGCTCATCAAAAAGGAACAGCGTGCCCTTTTTGCTGGTGGCCGGCCGACCCCACGACGGGGACTTGGCCGCCTCCGCCAAATAGCCTGCCAGCTTCAGGCGCTGGGCTTCGCCGCCGGACAGGGTGGGCACCGGCTGGCCCAGCTTCACGTAGTCCAGCCCCACCTCGACAATCGGCTGCAAAGCGCGCAGCACCTCGCGGTCATCCGCGAACAGGGCCGCGGCCTCGTGTACCGTCAGGTCCAGCACATCGGCCACGTTCAGGAACCGGCCTCCGCGCTCGATTTTGATGTCGAGGATTTCCGGCCGGTAGCGCTGGCCGTCACAGTCTGGGCAACGCAGGTACACGTCGCTCAGGAACTGCATCTCCACATGTTCAAAGCCAGAGCCGCCGCAAGTCGGGCAACGACCGTCGCCGCTGTTGAAACTGAACTTGCTGGCGGTGTAGCCGCGTTGGCGGGACGCAGGCGCATTGGCGAAAATCTCGCGCAAGCTGTCCCACGCACCGACGTAGCTGACCGGGTTGGACCGTGCGGTCTTGCCGATGGGCGACTGGTCCACAAACACGATCTCGCTCAGCCAGTCGGTACCCAGAAGGCGGTCGTGTTGACCGGGCGTGTCGGTGGCTTTGCCAAAGTGGCGCAGAAGTGCAGGGGCAAGCACATCCTGGATCAGAGACGATTTGCCGGACCCGCTGACGCCGGTCACACACACCAGCTTTTGCAGCGGGAACTCGACCGTGATGTTCTTCAGGTTGTGTTCGCGCACGCCTTCCAGAATCAGCCGGGGCGTGCTGTCGGTCACCATGCGCTTGAAACCCATGCCGATGTGTTTGCGTGCTCCGAGGTAGGCACCGGTCAGCGTGTCGGCGTGCCGCAGTTCGTCCAAGCTGCCGTCGAACACGATCTGACCACCACGCTCGCCCGGGCCGGGTCCCATGTCGATGATGCGGTCGGCCGCCAGCATCACGGCGGGGTCGTGTTCGACCACCACCAGCGTGTTGCCGGCATCGCGCAGGCGCAGCATGGCCTCGTTGATGCGCTGCATGTCGCGCGGGTGCAAGCCGATGCTGGGCTCGTCCAACACAAACAGTGTGTTGACCAACGAGGTACCCAGCGCGGTGGTGAGGTTGATGCGCTGCACCTCGCCGCCACTGAGCGTGCGACTCTGCCGGTCCAGCGTGAGGTAGCCGATTCCCACATCCACCAGGTATTTGAGCCGGGTGCTGATCTCGTCAAACAGCAGCGCCAGTGCCTTGGCGTCGTTGCCGCCCGTCTCGCCAGCGGCGGGGGAACTTGCCTGCACCCGCGCGAAGAACGCGCGCAACCGGTCTATGGGCAACTGCATCAAGTCATTCAGGCACAAGCCTGGCAAGGCTTCCAGCTGCGCGCGGCTCCAACCCACCCCGTGCGGCATGAAGCGTTTGTCCGGTGGCAAAACCGCATCGGCATCGGCGTGGCTGCCCACACGCCAGAGCAGGCTTTCGGTTTTCAGGCGCGCACCAGCGCAGGTGGGGCAGGTGGTGTAGCTGCGGTACTTGGACAGCAGCACCCGGATGTGCATCTTGTAGGCCTTGGTCTCCAGGTACTCGAAGAAGCGCCGGACACCAAACCAGTGCTGGTTCCACTTGCCGTTCCAGTTCGGCGAGCCGTCGATCACCCAGTGCCGCTGCTCGGGGGTCAGCTTGGACCAGGGCGTATCGCGTGGAATGCCCGCCGCTTCCGCGTGGCGCATCAGATCGTCCTGGGCTTCTTTCCACGCCGGGGTCTGAATAGGCTTGATCGCGCCTGCCCGCAGGGTGAGCTTGTCGTTTGGAATCACCAGACCGTAATCGACCCCGATCACCCTGCCAAAGCCGCGGCAGGTTTCACAGGCACCTACAGCCGAGTTGAAGGAGAACATCGACGGGATCGGCGCGGCGTAGCGCAAGTCGCTGTCGGGGCAGTGCAATCCGGTAGAAAAACGCCAGAGCACCGGGTCTGGCGAGCCGCCGTCGGTCGCCTCCGGCAACACATACACGTTGAGCCGCCCACCGCCTCGCTTGAGCGCCACCTCAATGGCATCGAGCACGCGCACGCGTTCGGTGCCGTGCAGGCGAAAACGGTCGGCGACCACGTCCAGCACCAGTTGTTTGACTACAGTGGCGCTGGCTGCCTTTTTCCCTTTTGTCGTGGTGGCTTCAACCACCGGCGCATCGACTTCACGTTGCGCTTGCACCTTGGTGAAGCCGCTGACCGACAACCACTGTTCAATGTCTTCCGGCCGGGTATCCCCAGGCAGCGCCACCGGGAAGGTCAACACCAGGCGTGGGTTGTCGCGCTCAGCGCGCGCCGCCAGCTCGCTGTAGATCGACTCGGGTGAATCGTGCGACACCTCCTGGGCGGTGACCTTGTCGAACAGGCGGCCCGCTCTGGGGAACAGCAGTTTCAGGTGGTCGTTCAACTCTGTCATCGTACCCACGGTGGAGCGCGACGAACGGACCGGGTTGGTCTGGTCAATGGCAATCGCCGGTGGCACGCCGTCGATGCGGTCGACCGCCGGCTTGTCCATGCGGTCAAGAAACTGGCGTGCGTAGGCAGAGAAGGTCTCGACATAGCGCCGTTGCCCTTCGGCGTACAGCGTGTCGAACACCAGACTGGATTTGCCGGAGCCGCTGGGTCCCGTGACGACCGTCAGTTCACCGGTATGGATGTCCAGATCGAGGTTCTTGAGGTTGTGCTGTCGCGCACCACGGATACGGATCTGGCCTTGGGTCATTGTTGCGGTTAACCGGGAGTGAGGCAAACATTCTAGGCAGCCCCCTGCCCGCTCTCCGCTGTGTGGTTTTACCGCCCCGCCATTCAGAAGCAGGACGGTTTGAACCCATGCGATTTACTTGGATGCGCTGGCGGCCGGCACGGCCACCGATGCGGCGGCAGAGGCGGCTTTGGCGGCTGCTTCGGCAGCGGCCTTGGCTTTGGCTTCTTCGATGTGGTGGGCCTCGGAACCAACCGACTCGCCGCCCATGTGGATGTCACCCCCCTTGGACAAGATGAACAAAGCCAGACCCGCAAACACCGCAAATGCGACCGCAATTTTCCACATGTTGTTTTCTCCGTTGGTATAAAAAATCTCGAAAAATCGCCCTTGAGGTCCGTTCAACCACAAGGGCGATTTTTGGAGACGGCAAGGGTATCAGACCCTCGCCGAGCTACTCAAGGCGCTGCCACGCCGGCAGCGCCAGGAAACGTATCAGTCGTTGGCGTAGATGTCCACGTCCTTGGTTTCACGCACGAACAGCATGCCGATGACGAAGGTCGCGCCGGCGATGATGATCGGGTACCAGAGGCCGTTGTACATGTTGCCGGTCTGAGCCACGATCGCGAACGAAGTGGTCGGCAGCAGGCCACCAAACCAACCGTTGCCGATGTGGTAAGGCAGCGACATGGAGGTGTAGCGGATGCGGGTGGGGAACATCTCCACCAGCATGGCGGCGATTGGGCCGTACACCATGGTCACCAAGATCATCAGGAACACCAGGATGGCGATGATGTAAGGCTTGTTGATTTTGGCAGGGTCTGCCTTGGCGGGGTAGCCAGCTGCCTTCAGAGCCTCATTCACGCCCTTTTTGAACTCAGCGTCCTTGGCCTTGGCTTCGTCTGCGGGCAGGCCCTTAGCGGAGTAGCCCTGGATCACCGTCTCACCGACCTTGACGGTGGCAACGGTGCCAGCGGGTGCAACGGCGTTGTCGTAGCTCACCGAACCGGCGGCCAGCACTTGTTTGGCGATGTCGCAGGAGCTGGTGAACTTGACGGTGCCAGTCGGATTGAACTGGAACGAGCACTCGGCCGGATCTGCGGTCACGATCACCTTGTTGGCGGCTTGCGCAGCGGCCAGATCAGGGTTGGCCGCTTTGGTCAACATCTGGAACACCGGGAAGTAGGTCACCACGGCCAACAGGCAGCCGGCCATGATGATGGGCTTGCGACCAATCTTGTCAGACAGTGCGCCGAAAACGATGAAGAACGGGGTACCGATGATCAGTGCGATGGCGATCAAGATGTTGGCGGTGGCACCGTCCACCTTCAGCGATTGCGTCAAGAAGAACAGGGCATAGAACTGGCCGGTGTACCAGACCACGGCTTGGCCGGCGGTCAGACCGATCAGGGCCAAGATCACGATCTTCAGGTTTTTCCATTGACCGAAGGATTCGGACAGTGGCGACTTGGAGGTCTTGCCTTCCGCCTTCATCTTGGCGAATGCGGGCGACTCGTTCATGGACAAGCGGATGTAGACCGAAATGGCCAACAAAAGGATGGAGACCAGGAACGGCACGCGCCAGCCCCAGTCGGCGAAAGCGGCTTCGCCAACGATGGTGCGGGTGCCCAGAATCACCATCAGCGACAGGAACAAGCCCAGCGTGGCGGTGGTTTGGATCCACGAAGTGTAGGCACCGCGCTTGCCCATGGGGGCGTGCTCGGCCACGTAGGTGGCAGCGCCACCGTACTCACCCCCCAGCGCCAGACCCTGCAGCATGCGCAGCGCGATCAGGATAACCGGCGCAGCCACACCGATGGTGGCGTAGTTGGGCAGCAAGCCCACGATGAAGGTCGCAGCCCCCATGATCAAAATGGTGACCAAGAAGGTGTACTTGCGGCCGATCATGTCGCCCAGTCGGCCAAACACCAGCGCGCCGAAGGGACGCACGATGAAACCGGCGGCGAAAGCCAACAGAGCAAAAATGAATGCCGAACCGGCGTCGAGGCCGGAGAAAAACTGCTTTGCAATGATGGCTGCGAGTGAGCCGTACAGGTAGAAGTCATACCACTCGAAAACCGTGCCCAACGAGGACGCAAAAATCACCTTGCGTTCTTCGGCGGACATGGGGCGAGCTGCTGGTGCTGTTGCCATGAAGTTGTCTCCCAAAATGTCGTAAATCACCCATCCCGGCGGGACAGATGGGGCGGACTATGGGGCGAGGGTCTGTCCCTGTACTGACGACTTGCTTGACGAAACCTTACAAAATGAACGGCCCACGATACCCCGTGTTGGAGGGTGGTTTTCGCTGGGGAAATCCATCAGGGTTTACGCTTAGTTACCGGTGCGCAAACCCCCTGTTTTGATCCAAATCTGGCTTGAAACTGACAACCACGTGCCTGGCGGCACGCTGCCGAAGCAGATGACCCGGGTTCATCAGATTGAACTTTTTTACGCGTCATCCGCCCGAAACTGGCCAAGCGACGGCAACGTTCAGGGTTTCCGCCGGATACCCACGGGCAATTCGGCGGCCGCCTGCCATGTTTCCCCGCCCAGCCAAGGATCGCCGGCCACCGCCGCACGCACCATGGGCAGAGCGTCAAACCCCCACAGGACCTGGCCGTCCACCACGAACGACGGCACACCGAACACCTGCTGGGCAATGGCTTCGTCTGTGTGGGCTTGCAAGCTGGCCTTGGCGGAATCGGCGTCCTGGACACACTGCGGCGCCAAGGCGTCGGTCAAGACCTGAAGCCGCGCCGGGTCGGCGGCGTCGGCACCGCCACGCCAGACGTGGCGGAACACGGACTCGCACACGTGGCGGTTGGGCGTGCCATGCGCGTCACATGCCACCGCCAGCCGCAACAACGCCAACGGATTGAACGGGTGGCTGGCGGGCAGGTCCATCGGAACCGCATGCTGGCGGGCCTGCCAGAGCACCTGCCGGTAGGTCCAAGCCCGTTTTCCGGGAACTTCGGCCGGGCCAAGCTGGCCGTTTTGTTTGAGGAAGGCGGCAAACAACACCGGTTTGTAGGTGACTTCGTAGCTCAGCCCCGCCAAAGCCTCCGGAAGCTTCTCGAACGCGAGGTAGGCGTATGGGGAGATGAAATCAAAGTAAAACGTAATTTGCTTCACGGTATGTCCAATCCTGCACGTTGCCCTACCAGTGCCCAGACGCGGCGCTTGTCGGCGTCGGTCGCATGGCTCCAGGCGGTGATTTCGGAGAGGGTGCGAAAACAGCCTTCGCACCAGCCAGTTTGGGGATTCATGCGGCACACAGAAACGCATGGCGAGGGTATGTTTTCAGCTGCAGCCCTGGCCAAACTGAGTCGTTCTGCTAGCAATTCAATAGCATTCATAAGTCGGGGGTGTCCACCACAACGTCGCACACCGGCGCACCGGTGTAGCGAACCAGTGCCTCGGGTGCGATTTCGAACACGCTGTGGGGATGGCCAGCGGCAGCCCACACGGTCTTGAAGCGGAACAGGCTCTGGTCGATCAGCGTGACCGGCGCATGCGCATGGGCCAACGGTGACACTCCACCAATCGCGAATCCAGTTTGGCTTTTCACAAAGTCCGCGTCGGCCCGCCGCAAGCGTGTGCCTTCTGGGCAGGCCAGCGCGCTCACCTTGGCTTCGTCCACCCGACGGTCGCCGGCGGTGACCACCAACACGGCGGTGTCGCCCTCGGCACCACTGCGGCGAAAAATCACACTTTTCGCGATCTGCCCGAGCGCCACGTCCAGCGCGTCGGCCGCCTGCTGTGCGGTGCGGGCAGCGTCTTGCAACATCACCGGTGGCTGGTCGTGGCCGTGCGACTGCAGGGCGCGGGCCACCCGTTGCACTGTGTCGGGCAGGGCGTGAAGTTCAGCGCCACACATGCTGGCACGCTCGGACAAAGTCGGTCATAAGCGGGATTGTGCCTGCCGCCAACACATCACGCTTGGCGCTTGTTGAGCAGGGCGTTGGCCGCGCGTGAATTGGGCTTGCGTTGCAGAAATCCGCTGATGTACTGGCCGGCGTCCACCAGGGCTTCCAGGTCAATGCCGGTATCAATGTCCATGCCTCTGAGCAGATACACCACGTCTTCCGAAGCCACGTTGCCGGTGGCGCCCTTGGCATAAGGGCAGCCGCCGAGGCCCGCCACTGAAGTGTCAAACTGCCACACACCCATCTCCATGGCGGCCAGTGTGTTCGCCAGCGCCTGGCCGTAGGTGTCGTGGAAATGGCCTGCGGTGTGATCGAGGTCGTAATGCGCGAGCGCAGCCGCCATCGCGGACTGTACCTTGCGCGGTGTGCCAACCCCAATGGTGTCCGCGACGTAGATGTGATCGACGCCGATGCCCTTC
Source organism: uncultured Burkholderiaceae bacterium (assembly GCA_964486575.1). Lineage (GTDB taxonomy): Bacteria > Pseudomonadota > Gammaproteobacteria > Burkholderiales > Burkholderiaceae_C > PCRC01. The sequence goes on from CAZANT010000030.1 coordinate 8,888, forward strand.
ATCAGCTTGGCCACCATGCCCACGCGTTCGGGCGCGATGTCACCCTCGTAGGGACAGCCCACGGCACACGAAATCGCGCCGCGCACCGAAATGCCCTGCGCATGGGCAGCATCGACCACCGGGCGGAAACGCTCGATGCTTTCGGCAATAGAGCAGTTGATGTTGCGCTGGCTGAAAGCCTCGCTGGCCGCACCGAAAACCACAATCTCGTCGGGCTTGCTTGCCTTGGCCGCCTCAAATCCCTGAAGGTTGGGGGTGAGCACCGAGTAGCGAGTGCCGGGTTGGCGCGCGATGCCGGCCATCACCTCGGCGTTGTCGGCCATCTGTGGCACCCATTTGGGCGACACAAAACTGGTGACCTCAATGTGCTTCAGGCCCGCGGCCTGCAGTCGGTGCACCAACTCGATCTTGACGGCCGCAGGCACCGGTTCTTGCTCGTTCTGGAGCCCATCGCGCGGGCCAACGTCGGTGAGTTGGACTTTCGTTGGGTAACTCATGCCACCTCCTGCACCAGTTTCAACAGCTCCGCACCTTCGGCCACTTGGTCGCCCGGCGCGAAGAGCAGCTCTGCCACAACCCCGTCGATGGGCGCGGCAATGGTGTGTTCCATCTTCATGGCTTCCATCACCGCCAGCGGCTGGCCTTTCTTGACCGCGTCGCCGGCTTTCACCGCAAACGACACCACCTTGCCGGGCATGGGCGCGGTCAGACGCCCGCCTTCGCCCTGGGTTTCGCCGGCATGGGCCAGCGGGTCGATCACGGTGATTTCAGTCGCGCCCTGACCGGCAAAGATGTGGACCGTCTCGCCGTGTGTGTACGCTTGGGCCAACAGGCGATGGCTGCCGAAGCGAACCTCCAAAGCACCATCGCGCGCGGTAAAGGTCAGCGCGCCGGACACTTCGCCCACCTGCAGTTGCAGCGTACCGTCGTGCAGGCAGGTCAGCGCCGCCTTGCAGGTTTCGCCGTGGAATGAAAAGTCAAAACCACGCACCACCACGCCGTGCGAGCGCCAGTTGTCACGGCGGCTGAACGGGTCTACACCTTCCAACGCTTTCTCGTCCTGCAATGCACAAGCCACGGCGGTGGCCACTGCCAGCGGTCGGCCGATGGTTTCCTGATTGAACAACACAGCCTGCTCGCGCGGGATCAGCCCGGTGTCCAGATTGGCCTCGGAGAACGACTGACTGCGCACCACATGGCGCAGAAACTGCACGTTGGTGGCCAGGCCGACGATGTGGGTCTGTGCCAGTGCCTCGTCGAGTCTGGCCAGCGCCTCGGCCCGGGTCGCACCGTGCACGATGAGTTTGGCCACCATCGAATCATAAAAGGGGCTGATGGCGTCACCTTCGCGCACGCCGTCGTCGATGCGCACCGCGTTCGGCGCCCGCTCAAAGCTGCTGCTGACCGGCTTGCGGTAGACCTGCAGGCTGCCGGTCGCGGGCAGGAAGTTGTTGTCGGGGCTCTCGGCACAGATGCGGGCCTCGATGGCGTGGCCCTGGATGCGCAGGTCGGCCTGCTTGCAGGGCAATGGCTCACCGAAGGCCACCCGCAATTGCCATTCCACCAGGTCCAAGCCGGTGATGGCTTCGGTCACCGGATGCTCCACCTGCAGGCGTGTGTTCATCTCCATGAAGAAGAAGTTCATGCTGCCATCGGCCCGCTGCTCCACAATGAACTCCACGGTGCCAGCACCCACGTAGTTCACCGCGCGGGCTGCGGCCACGGCGGCCTCGCCCATCTGTTGGCGCATGGCCTCAGTCAAGCCTGGGGCAGGCGCCTCTTCCAGCACCTTCTGGTGGCGGCGCTGCACCGAACAGTCGCGCTCGAACAGATGAACGTAGTTGCCCAGGGTGTCGCCAAACACCTGGATCTCGATGTGGCGCGGCCGTTGCACGTACTTCTCGATCAACACCGCGTCATCGCCAAAGCTGTTGATGGCTTCGCGTTTGCAGGAAGCCAGCGCCTCGGCAAAGTCCTCCGCTTTGTCCACCGCGCGCATGCCCTTGCCACCGCCGCCTGCACTGGCCTTGATCAGCACCGGGTAACCAATCCGGTCGGCCTCGGTTTTCAGCATGGCCGGGTCCTGCCCCGCACCGTGGTAGCCCGGTACCAAGGGCACGCCGGCCTTTTCCATCAGTTGTTTCGACTCGGCCTTCAGGCCCATGGCCTGGATGGCTGGGGCGGGCGGGCCAATAAAGACCAGCCCAGCGGCTGCGCAAGCCTTGGCGAAGTCTTCGTTTTCGCTCAGGAACCCGTAGCCGGGGTGGATGGCCTGCGCCCCGGTGGCCTGGGCAGCAGCGATGATTTTTTCCCAGCGCAGGTAGCTGTCCTTGGGCGTGCTGCCCCCCAGGTGGACGGCCTCGTCGCAGACGCTGACGTGCTTGGCACCGGCGTCGGCGTCGGAATACACCGCCACCGTCTGAATGGCCATGCGTCGGGCGGTGGCCGCCACGCGGCAGGCGATTTCGCCACGGTTGGCAATCAGGATCTTCTTGAACATGGTTATCTCTCAGGTTGTCTTGGGCGACGCGTTGCCGCCGAACAGTTTGACCAGGCGGCGCAATAGCGCTTTCAGGAATTTCACCAGCACGACCAGCAGCCAAACCATCAGGACCAGCCCCACAGCCAGCGCGATGCCGAACAGCAACGGGTGGGTGGTCGCCAGCCACAGCGCACCCACCACCAGACCGTCTTCCAGCAGACTCACCCCAACGTTGGAGAATGGCTCTGGCGACGTGTTGACCGCGGCTCGGGTGGTCATCTTGGTGGCGTGCGAGGTGGCGGCCAGCGTGCCGCCGAGCAGTCCAGCCACGGTAGCCATGGTGCTGCTGTCGGCACCCAGTGCGCCGGCCGCCAATGCCGCCCCCGCCGGAATGCGAATGGCCGTGTGCACCAGGTCCCACAGGCTGTCGACGCCGGGAATCTTGTCGGCAAAGAACTCAATGAACAGCATGAAGCCACTGGCGCCCAGCATCGCCGGGTGCTGGAGTACCTGTAGACCGGGCGGCAACGCGAGCCACCCCATCCAGCCGGCCAGCCCCGACAGAAATACCGCCGCGTACAGCCGGACGCCGCTGGCCCAGCCCAGCGCTGCGGCCAGAGCCAGCAGTTGGGGCATGTCGAGCAGGTGGCGCACAGCGTCCATGGGATTCAGCCTTGCGGTAGCCAGTTGGGTTTGCGCTTTTGCAGGAAGGAAGAGACGCCCTCCTTGCCTTCGTCGCTGGCGCGGATGTCGGCAATGCCTTTGACGGTCAGGGCCAGCAGGTCCGGGGTGATCTCGCGGCCCGCCACGTCGTGCAGCAGCCGCTTGCAGGCCTTCAATGCCTCGGGGCCCGCAGTCACCAGCGTCTTCGCCAGCACGGCCACGCGCTCGGCCAGCGTCTCGGCGGTCACGACCTCGTGCACAAAGCCGATTCGGAACGCCTCGGCCGCACTGAACCGTTCGGCGGTCAGGAAGTAACGGTGCGCAGCGCGTGCGCCCATGGCGCGAACCACATAGGGGCTGATGGTGGCCGGAATCAGCCCCAGCTTGACTTCACTGAGGCAGAAATTCGCGGTGTCCACACTCACCGCCATGTCACAGGCTGCGACCAGCCCCATGCCACCGGCAAAAACGTCACCGTGGATGGCGGCGATGGTCGGCTTGGGACAGGTGTAAATGGCCTGCAGCATGCCGGACAACAGCGCCGCGTCGGCCAGGTTTTGCTCCCGCGTGTAGTCGGCCATGCTGCGCATCCAGTTCAGGTCGCCGCCGGCACAAAAGGCCGGACTTTCGGCGGCCAACACCACACAACGCACATCGCTGCGCCGGCCCAGGTCATGAAACACCTCGGCCAGTTCGCGAATCAGCACGCTGTTGAAGGCGTTGCGCACCTCGGGTCGGTTCAGGCGGACGGTGGCCACGTGGCCGGTGGTATCGAGGAGCAAATGTTCCATGAGGTCACATCCGGAAGAGGCCAAACTTGGTTTCGGGAATCGGCGCGTTCATGGCCGCACTCAAGCCAAGCGCCAGCACGCGGCGGGTGTCGGCCGGGTCGATGACGCCGTCGTCCCACAGCCGGGCGGTCGCAAAGTATGGGTGGCCTTGGTCCTCATACTGGCGGCGGATCGGCGCCTTGAACGCTTCTTCCTCCTCCGCACTCCAGCGGCCTCCCTTGGATTCGATGCCGTCGCGCTTGACGGTGGCGAGCACGCTGGCGGCCTGCTCGCCGCCCATCACGCTGATGCGCGCGTTGGGCCACATCCACAGGAAGCGCGGGCTGTAGGCGCGGCCGCACATGCCGTAGTTGCCGGCGCCGAAGCTGCCGCCGATGATGATGGTGAACTTGGGCACCGCGGCGGTCGCCACGGCCGTCACCATCTTGGCGCCGTTGCGGGCGATGCCTTCGTTCTCGTACTTGCGGCCGACCATGAAGCCGGTGATGTTCTGCAGAAACACCAGCGGGATCTTGCGCTGGCAGCACAGCTCAATGAAGTGGGCGCCTTTGAGCGCCGACTCGCTGAACAAAATGCCGTTGTTGGCAATGATGCCGACCGGCATGCCCTCAATGCGGGCGAATCCACACACCAGCGTGGCACCAAAACGCGACTTGAACTCGTCGAATTCAGAGCCATCCACCACCCGGGCAATGATCTCGCGCACATCGAAGGGTTTGCGGGTGTCTGTGGGAATCACGCCGTACAACTCGTCCGCAGGGAACTTGGGCGGCCGGGGTGGGTGCAAGGCAAACGGCTGGGGTTTGGTGATGTTGAGGTTCTTCACCGCCTGGCGAGCCAGGGACAGCGCATGCAGGTCGTTCTGCGCCAGGTGGTCGGCCACGCCCGACAAGCGGGTGTGCACGTCGCCACCGCCGAGGT
>CAZANT010000031.1:0-13722 GCA_964486575.1 uncultured Burkholderiaceae bacterium
CCGCCGACTACGCCCGCGCCATGGCCGACGGTGGCCTATTGGCCTTGATTGCATGCCTCGGTTTGGCCCAGTTGTCGCACGAAACCACGCCAGCGCTGGCCCAGTTGGCCAGTGTGGCGCTGGTGTTTTATGCCGTGGCCGCACTGCCGGTGCGCCGCTTGAGTCCGGCCGTGGCGCTGCACGCCGGCATGGCCGGTCTGGCCCTCAGCGGTGCGCCGAGCCTGGCGGCGGTTTTGGGCGTGGGTTGCATTGCCTTGTGCCTGATCGCACCATACCGGTCGCCTGATGCCGACCACCGCCCGCGCCACGAGCTGATCATGCTGGCCAGTGCCACAGCACTTGGCGCCGCGCTGGCCACGGCGTTCGACCTGTGGCGATGGCGAATGGATCTGCCAGGACTCGACCCAGACAGCTGGCCAGCGTGGCGCAGTTTTGGTCGTTTGCTGCTGTGGTTCACCTGGCCAGCCTGGCCGTTGGCGCTGTGGACCCTGTGGCGCTGGCGTTACATGCTCCGCAGCCGCCACGTGGCCTTGCCGCTGTGGTTCGCCGGTCTGGCAATTCTCGTCACCGGCAGCACGCCGTCGGCTGACCGTTCACTGCTGCTGGCCTTGCCCGCGCTGGCCACGCTTGCTGCATTTTCCCTGCCCACACTGCGTCGCAGCATGTCGGCGCTGATCGACTGGTTCACGCTGCTGTTCTTCACGGCCGCAGCGATCACCATTTGGGTCGTGTGGATCGCGATGCAGACCGGCTTCCCAGCCAAACCGGCAGCCAACGTCGCCAAGTTGGCGCCCGACTTCGTACCAAGCTTTTCATGGCTGGCGTTTTTGGTCGCGCTGCTGGCCACTGCTGCCTGGGCATGGCTGGTGAGTTGGCGCGTCGGACGGCACCGCACGGCGCTCTGGAAAAGTCTGGTCCTGCCCGCTGGCGGTGCCGCGCTGGGCTGGCTGCTGCTCATGACCCTGTGGCTCCCAGCACTCGACTTCGCCCGCAGCTACACCGTGCTCGCAAAGCGGGTGGCCGTCTATGTGCGTGCCGACCAGTGCGTTGAGATGTATGGCCTGTCACAAGGTCATGCCGCTGCGCTCCGTTACCACAGCGGACTCACCATGCTGGCGGTGTCTTCGGCGCACCACTGCCCCTGGTTGCTGGTCGATGTGGCCGACCAAGCCACCCTGCCTGATGCCACCGACATGGCGCAGTGGAACCTGCAAGCCGTGCTGCGCCGTCCCTCCGACCGAAGCGACGACGTGCTGCTCTACCGCCGACTGGCGCACTGATGACTGGCGACCTGCGGGTCATTGCACGGCACAGCGCCAGCGTGCTCGTGGGACAACTCGCAGTGATGGCTTTTGGCGTGACCGACGCGCTGATCGCTGGGCGATATGCCGACTCCGCGCTGGCGGCCCTCTCGGTTGGAACCGCCATCTATGTCAGCGTCTTCGTGTCCCTGATCGGGGTGATGCAAGCAACACTGCCGGTTTGGGCTGAACTGCGCGGCGCACAACGCCACTGCGAGATCGGCCCGTCCGTACACCAGTCGCTCTACCTCTGCGGGCTGTCGGTGGCGGTAGGCATGGGTGTGCTGTTCTGGGCCCAGCCGCTGCTGCGCTGGACCGATGTGCCGCAGGCACTGCAGTCCGAAGTACTGGCCTACCTGCAGATCCTGGCGTTTGCACTGGCGCCGTCCCTTCTGTTTCGGCTCTATGCCAACCTCAACCAGGCGCTGGGCCAACCGCTGCTGGTGACCTGGCTACAGATCGGCTCACTCGGGCTCAAGATCCCGCTCTCAATCTGGCTGGCGTTCGGTGGTCTGGGCCTGGAACCGCGAGGGCTGGCTGGATGCGCCTGGGCCACCTTGATCGTCAATTTCGCAATGCTGTCGGTGGCAATCTGGATGCTGCGAACCCGGCCGCTTTATGCACCGCTGGCTCTGTTCGCCCGACTGGCCCGCCCGGACTGGCAGCACATCGGGCGGCTGGCGCGGCTGGGCGTCCCGGGCGGACTGTCGGTGCTGGTGGAAGTAACGTCGTTCACCTTGATGGCCTTGTTCATTGCGCGCCAGGGCGCCACCGCATCGGCCAGCCACCAAATTGCCGCCAATCTGGCCACCCTGCTCTACATGGTGCCGCTGTCATTGGGCATTGCCACCAGCGCACGTGTCAGCCACCGTCTGGGTTCAGCGCAGCCGGCGCAGGCGCGCCAGGCGGTGTGGGCGGGCTACACGCTGGCCAGCGGCGCGGCACTCATGCTGTCTGCCACGCTGCTGTTGGCAAGCGAGGCCATCCCGGGCCTGTACAGCACCAACCCAGCAGTGGTGGCCAGCGCCAGCGTGCTACTGAAGTGGGTTGCGCTCTACCACCTGATGGACACGCTGCAGTCGCTCAGTGTTTTTGTGTTGCGCAGCTACCATGTGACCTTGCGGCCCCTGGTGATCTACAGCGTGCTGCTTTGGGGTGTGGGCTTGGCGGGGGGCTACTGGTTGGCCTACGAAGGCTCAGGACAGTGCCCCGCTTGGCAAACGCCACAGGCGTTCTGGGTTACCAGCGTGGTCGCACTGGCTTGTGTGGCGGCGTTGTTCGTCGGCCTGGTATGGCGCACCACCCGGTTGCGCGGCTGATGCCCTTAGCCGTGCTGCTGCGGTCGCTTGTCGTTCTGCAGTGCCGGTTGCAGCACACGGCTGGTGGCTTCTCCCAACACTCGCACACGGTGAGCGGGTAACTCAATGGTGAAGGTGGAACCTTTGCCCACTGTGCTCTGGATGCGCAATTCACCCCCGTGGCGCTGCACCACGTGTTTGACAATGGCCAACCCGAGGCCAGTGCCGCCAGTTTCACGCGAACGGCTCCGGTCCACCCGGTAGAAGCGTTCGGTCAAACGGGGGATATGTTCCGACGCGATGCCTGGACCGGAGTCCTGCACGGAGAACTCGCAGCGCCCGCTCGGCAGAGCGTGCCATCGCACCGAAACTGGACGCCCTGGCGGCGTGTAGCGGATGGCGTTGTTCAGCAGGTTGGACATGGCACTCAGCAATTCCGCCTGGATACCGGCCACCTCGCACTCTGGGCCGATGTCGAAACTGAGCGGATGTGGCGGGTCGGCAAGCACTGCCGACAGCGCCCGTGCGTCGGCCTCGCACTGGGCCAGCAGCCGGTGCATTGGCACCCATTCGTGGGCTCCGGGGAGCGGGCTCCCCTCTAGGCGCGACAGTGTCAGCAAGTCACTCACCAGACTTTGCATGCGGTGCGATTGGGTCGCCATCAGGGCGAGGTAGCGCTGGCGCTCGTCACCGTCCAGTGGCAGGTTTTGCAGCGTCTCCACAAAACCAGCCAGTACCGTGAGTGGTGTACGGATCTCGTGCGAGACGTTGGCTACAAAATCACGTCGCATCGCATCGGCCTGCTCCACGGCTGTCACGTCACGCGACAGCAGCAGGCGGCGCCCAGTGCCATAGGCGTGAAGGTGAACCGACAGCCGTACTGGCCGCGACGACGAATGCGCGCTGCCAGGCATCACCACGTCATGCGCTTGTTGGGGGTTGGCATAGTACGCGGCAAAGGCCGGGTCGCGCACCAGGTTGCCAATGTGCTGCATCAAGTCCCGGTCGACATCGAAGCCAAAGTGCGCGGCGGCAGTCTGATTGCACCACTCAATGTGGCCTTGGTTGTCCAGCAACACCACCCCGTTGGGCGACTCCTGGATCGCGTCCAGAAAATCATCGAGCCGGCTTTGCACCTCCTGGGTTTGCTGGTCGCGCAGCCGCACAAGCTTTCGGGTGCGGTTGGCCACCTCTTCCCACAAACCGCCGATATCGGGGGTTTGGCTCATGTCGCCGAATCGAAGCCAACGAAGCACACGAAGCCCCCGCACGGTGTCGAACGCCACCCAGAGCAGGCTCGCAACCACCACCCCAACCAAGCCACCATGTGCTTGCGCATACAGCCAACCTCCGGTGCCGCCCGCCAGCAGGCACAGGAGAAAACTGCTGAAACGCCAGATCATGAAACCGAAGATTGCCCTCAGGCTTGAATGCTGACCTGCGGCTGGGCAGTGACGCGGTAGCCGGCACCGCGTACGGTTTCCAGCATGGATGCGGCGGCGCCGAGCGCCTCGCGAAGGCGTTTCACATGCACGTCCACTGTGCGCTCTTCAATGAACACGTGGTCGCCCCAGACTTTGTCCAGCAACTGGGAGCGGCTGTGCACCCGCTCGGAGTGCTTCATCAGGTAATGCAACAATTTGAATTCGGTCGGACCCACCTTCAACTGCGCCCCCTGGAAGGTGACGCGGTAGGTCGCGGCATCGAGCACCAACTCGCCAATGGTGACGCTGTCGGTCACCTGTTCGGGTGCGCGGCGGCGGAGCACTGCGCGGATGCGTGCCAACAACTCCTGCGTTGAGAAGGGCTTGGTGATGTAGTCGTCGGCACCGGCATCGAGACCAGCGACCTTGTCCGGCTCGTCACTGCGGGCGGTCAGCATCAGGATGGGAATGGCCTTGGTGCGGCCGTCGGCGCGCCACTTGCGCGCCAAGGACACACCACTCTGGCCTGGCAGCATCCAATCGAGCAGGATCACGTCGGGCAGCACCGCGTCGAGTTCACGCTGTGCCGACATACCCTCTTCCGCCCAAATCGGCTGAAAACCGTTGTGGCGCAGGTTGACGGCGATCAACTCGGCAATTGCCGGCTCGTCCTCAACGATCAGAACACGCGGTTGGTATTTCATCGCACAGCGGATTCAATTTTATCCATGCTCGTGTGGCGCACATCTTCACCTTTGACAATGTAGATGATGAACTCGGCGATGTTCTTAGCATGGTCACCAATGCGTTCGATGGCCTTGGCCAGAAACAGCAGGTCCAGGCTCGGGGAGATGGTGCGAGGGTCTTCCATCATGTAGGTGATGAGTTTGCGCACAAAGCCGTCGAATTCCTTGTCGATCAGGTCGTCGTCTTTCAGAATGGTCACCGCCACCTTCACGTCCAGTCGGGCAAAGGCGTCGAGCGCCTTGCGCAACAGGCCCGAAGCCAGGTCGGCCGCCACCCGCAGATCGGTGGTGGGCAGGGAGCGCGCAGAACCGCTGCTGATAATGGACTTGACCATGCGAGCGATCTTCTCGGCCTCGTCGCCGACCCGCTCTAGGTTGGCGGTGGTCTTGGAGATCGCGATCAGCAGGCGCAGGTCCCGGGCTGTCGGCTGGCGACGCGCAATGATGGACGACAACTCGCGGTCGATGTCCATTTCCATGGCATTGACCCGGGGCTCCATGTCGGTCACTTGCTGGGCCGATTCCGCGCTGAACTGCGACAGCGCATAGATGGCTTGGCGAATCTGGGATTCCACCAGACCGCCCAACTCCATCACGCGGGCAGAAACGCCATTGAGTTCGGAGTCAAACTGTGTCGAAAGGTGCTTATCGGACATGGCAGTTCCTGTTTTCAGCCGAAACGGCCGGTGATGTAGTCTTCGGTTTCTTTGCGGGTGGGCTTGAAAAACATTTGTTCAGTGGCACCGAACTCCACCAGGTCGCCAAGGTACATGTAAGCGGTGTAGTCACTGCAACGGGCGGCCTGCTGCATGTTGTGGGTCACGATGACCACGGTGTAGTCGTTCTTGAGCTCGGCAATCAGCTCCTCAATCTTTGCAGTGGAGATCGGATCCAGCGCAGAACAAGGCTCGTCCAGCAACAGCACTTCCGGTTTGATGGCAATGCCGCGGGCAATGCACAGGCGCTGCTGTTGTCCACCGGACAGGCTGGCGCCGTTCTGGTTCAGCTTGTCTTTCACTTCGGTCCACAGCGCGGCCTTGCGCAGCGCCCACTCGACCCGGTCGTCCATGTCGCTGGCATTGAGGTTCTCAAACAACTTCACACCAAAGGCCACGTTGTCGTAGATCGACATAGGGAAAGGGGTGGGTTTCTGAAACACCATGCCGACCTTGGCGCGAATCAGCGCCACGTCCTTTTTGGAGGTCAGCAGGTTCTCGCCGTCCAGCAGGATCTGGCCTTCGGCGCGCTGCTCAGGGTACAACTCATACATGCGATTGAAGATGCGCAGGAGCGTGGACTTGCCGCAGCCAGAGGGTCCGATGAAGGCGGTGACCTTCTTCTCAGGAATCTCCAGGTTGATGCCTTTGAGCGCGTGGAATTTGCCGTAGTAGAAGTTCAGGTCTTTCACTGAAATCTTGGACTGGCCCTTGGTGGTGATTGTGTCCATGGTCAACTCTGAAATATTGGAAGTGGTTACGGAGGCGTTGCCGGGCTCAGCCCTTGTTGCGCGTCAGCATGCGCGCCAGAATGTTCAGCCCCAGCACGGCCAGCGTGATGATGAACACCCCTGCCCAGGCCAGCTTTTGCCAGTTTTCGTAAGGACTGAGCGCGAACTTGAAGATGGTCACCGGCAGGCTGGCCATCGGCTCACTCAGGTTGGAGGTCCAGAACTGGTTGCTCAGCGCAGTGAAGAGCAGCGGTGCGGTCTCGCCAGAAATCCGGGCCACCGCCAGCAGGATGCCGGTCAACACACCCGCGCGGGCTGCCTTCAGGGTAATGCTCAGGATCACTTTCCATTTCGGGGTGCCCAGTGCATAAGCGGCCTCGCGCAAGCCCGACGGCACCAGCAGCAGCATGTTCTCGGTGGTGCGGATCACGATCGGAATCACCAGCAACGCCAAAGCCAACACACCGGCCCAGCCCGAGAATGACTTGAACTGTGCAACGATCACCGCGTAGATGAAGAGGCCGATCACGATGGACGGCGCTGACAGCAAGATGTCGTTGACAAACCGGGTCGCCGAAGCCAGCCAGCTGTGCTGGTCGAACTCCACCAGGTAGATACCGGCCAGGACGCCAACCGGTGTCCCCACAAACGTGGCCAGACCGACCATCAACAACGAGCCGTAGATCGCGTTGGCCAGACCACCTTCCTCATTGGGCGGCGGGGTCATTTGAGTAATGGTGGCCCAGGACAGACCTTCAATCCCGAGGACGATGGTTTGAAACAGGATCCAGAACAACCAGACCAGGCCAAAGGCCATGGCGGCGAGCGACAACACCAGGGCGATCTGATTCGTCAGCTTGCGCTTGTTGTACATCGCCTGGCGCTGCAGTTCAACGGCGGCGTTCATGTTTTCTTCCCTTCGTTCTTCTTGAGCTGGGACAGCATGATCTTGGAGAGCATCAGCACCACAAAGGTGATGAAGAACAGAACCAGTCCGAGGTAAATCAGCGAGGCCTGGTGCAGGCCCTCACCGGCTTCGGCAAATTCGTTGGCCAGCGCCGAAGTGATGCTGTTGGCCGCCTGAAACAGACTCAGCGAGTCGAGCTGGTTGAAGTTGCCGATCACGAAGGTGACCGCCATGGTCTCGCCCAGAGCCCGGCCGAGACCCAGCATGATGCCGCCTATGACGCCGGTCTTGGTGTAGGGCAACACCACTTTGGAGACCACTTCCCAGGTCGTGGAGCCCAGGCCATAGGCAGACTCTTTCAGCAGGGTGGGCGTGACTTCAAACACATCGCGCATCACCGAGGCGATGAACGGAATCACCATGATGGCTAGGATGATGCCGGCAGACAGGATGCCGATACCCACCGGTGGGCCGGAGAAAAAGGCGCCGAGGTAAGGCACATCGCCAAACACCGCCTGGGCCGGCTTCTGCACATACTCCGCCAGAATCGGACCGAACACCAGCAGGCCCCACATGCCGTAAACGATGGAAGGCACCGCAGCGAGCAACTCAATGGCGGTGCCGAGTGGCTGCTTGAGCCAGGCCGGGGAAAGTTCGGTCAAAAACAGGGCGATGCCGAAGCTGACTGGCACCGCAATCAGCAGGGCGATGAACGAGGTCATCACCGTGCCGTAAATCATCACCAAGCCCCCATACTCGTTTTGCACCGGGTCCCAGACGGTGGAGGTCAGGAAGCCCAGGCCAAACTTCTCAATGGCAGGCCACGCGCTGATGACCAACGAGACCATGATGGCGAACAGTAGGGACAAGGTGACCAGGGCTGCGCCCTTGGCAGCCCAGGCAAACAGCCGGTCGACGATCGGCCCGGTCCGTGCCTGGTGGGAAGGGGGAGGCGTGCTCATCGTGCTTTGAGAAGCCCTCTCCGAAGGCCTCATGGAAGTGTCATTGGGTGAAAGTGTAGTGGACACTGTGCACGCCTTTCGTCTCTAGACAACCGGTAGCGGTTCGTGTCAATTACTTGTATGCCACGGCCTTGCCGGAAGCGTCCTTGATCTCGCCCCAGGCCTTTTCGATCTGGGTTTTCACAACCGCTGGCATAGGCACGTAGTCGAGGTCATCGGCCATCTTGTCACCATTTTTGTAGGCCCATTCGAAGAACTTCAGCGCCGAGACAGCTTGCTCAGGTTTGTCCTGAACTTTATGCATCAGGATAAAGGTGGCACCCGTGATGGGCCACGCATCCTTGCCTGGCTGCTCGGTCAAGATTTGGTAGAAACTCTTGGCCCACTCGGCACCCGCCGCGGCAGCTTTGAAGGAGGTGTCGTCAGGGGACACGAAATTGCCATCCTTATTCTGCATTTGTGCAAACGTCATTTTGTTTTGCTTGACGTAGGCGTACTCCACATAACCGATCGAATTGGGAAGGCGGCTCACAAATGCAGCGACGCCTTCGTTGCCTTTGCCACCAGCACCGGCTGGCCAGTTGACGGCCGTGCCCTCGCCCACCTTGCTCTTCCACTCGGCGTTCACCTTGCTGAGGTAGTTGGTAAAGATGAAGGTGGTGCCGGAGCCGTCGGCGCGGCGCACCGGTGCGATGTCAGCCGATGGCAGTGGCACCCCGGGGTTCAGTGCCTTGATGGCAGCGTCGTCCCACTTGGTGATCTTGCCAAGGTAAATGTCACCCAGAACCTGACCGTTCAGCTTCATTTGTCCAGGTGCAATCCCCTTGATGTTGACTACGGGTACCACGCCGCCCACCACTGTCGGGAACTGCATTTGGCCCTTCTGGGCGAGCACAGCGTCGGTTTGCGGCATGTCAGACGCACCGAACGCCACGGTCTTGGAGTCAATCTGCTTGATGCCAGCGCCAGATCCGACCGACTGGTAGTTCACTTTCACGCCAGTGGCCTTGTTGTACTCGGACGCCCATTTGGCATACAGCGGTGCTGGGAACGTGGCACCAGCGCCGGTGATGTCTTGCCCGAATGCAACAGGCGCCCCCACAAAAAGGGCGGTAGCAACAACACCAAGGACGGACAGATGGAACGACAGCTTCATAGCAAAAACCTTTACGGTTGTTTAAAGATGGCTCGACTGTAGAAAGCAAATGTGACAAACACATGACATTCTTCAGGCAGGCTGACATCACCCCAACGCGCCTCTGCCCGAGGATTGCCCTCGCAAACGCTCGCCACCCCGCATAGCGTCACACAAACCGCACGTCATGGCGGCGTCATAAATCTGTCACGCAGCCCTCCTAAGCTTGCGACAAACCAACCAGGAGATGCCATGTTCACTCGCCGACTCACCCTCACCGCCACGCTGGCCGTTGCACTCACCGCTGGCCTTGCCGGCTGCGCCACCAGCCCGGCACCCGTCACTGTGGCTGAAACAATTGCTGCCGCGCCTTCCCTGAGCACTCTGAACGAACTGGTCGGCAAAGCCGGCTTGACCGACACCCTGAAGTCGGCGGGCCCGTTCACCGTGTTTGCTCCGACCAACGAGGCCTTCAAGGGCGTGAGCAGCAAAACCATGGCCGAACTCGCCGCCGACCCGGCCAAACTCAAGGAAGTGCTGACCTACCATGTGCTGTCCGGCAAAGTCACGGCGGCAGAGATCAAACCCGGAAAGGTCAAAACCGTCAACGGCGCGGATATCAACATTGCCAAAGCCGGCACCTTTGTGACGGTGGAAGATTCGCTGGTCGAAAAGGCCGACCTGCTCGCCAGCAACGGTGTGGTGCACGTGGTCGACCGCGTGATGCTGCCCCCGGTCAAGCGCTGATACCTCCAGCACGTATCCGGGCCGTGCGGCGGGAAGCATGGCTTCCCAAAGCCGCCTGGAAGCAATTGCCAGCCGTTTTTAAAGTCAGATCGCTCTCGAGCGCTAGTGGAATTTTGCTAGTTAGCTATGTAAATAATAGCTAACTAGCAACCCCTCTTGCCCACCCAATGCACGCCAAGGCGCCTGCTGCAGCGCGCCACCGCGGCGGTGCTATGCTGGCCGAACACTTCCAGACTCGCATGCACAACGGAACCCGCCTTGCGGCTGTGGACCTCGGCTCCAACAGCTTTCGCCTCGAAATTGGCCAACTTGACCATGGTCAGATTCACCGAACCGAATACCTGAAAGAAACCGTTCGCCAAGGCAATGGCCTGGACGCGGCGCGCAACCTCACCCCTGCCGCCATGCAGCGCGGCTGGGACTGTTTGGCCCGTTTCGGCGAGCGCCTAGCAGGCTTCGAGCCCAGCCACGTTCGGGCGGTGGCCACCCAAACACTCCGAGAGGCCCGTAACCGCGACGAATTTCTGAGCCGTGCGAAGGAGGTGCTGGGCTTTCCGATTGATGTGATCTCCGGCCACGAAGAGGCACGGCTGATTTACCAAGGTGTGGCGCATTCGCTGCCGCAGTCCGAGGAACGCCGGTTGGTGATTGACATTGGTGGTCGCTCCACCGAGATGATTTTGGGTCAGGCCCACGAGGCCCGGGTCATGGCGTCGTACCGGGTGGGCAGTGTCGCGTGGTCGATGAAGTATTTTCCGGAAGGCCAGTGGACCACCGCTGCCTTTGAAACCGCCGAGATCGCAGCCAAAGCGGTGCTCGACGAAGCCCTGAACGCCTACCAGCGTGACACCTGGGATGTGGCCTACGGCTCATCCGGCACCGTGGGGGCGGTCAGTGAAGTCCTGACCGCGGCCGGCTGGCCCCCAGGTTGCATCGACCGTGCCGGGTTGGACTGGCTGCTGGAATGCCTGCTCAAAGCTCAAAGCGTGGACCGGTTGCGGCTCGAGGGCATGCGAGACGACCGCAAGGCGGTGATTGGCGGCGGCATCAGCGTGTTGCTGGCGGTGTTCGACTTGCTGGAAATTGAACAACTCCACGTGGCCGATGGCGCGCTGCGCCACGGCGTCCTCTATGACCTGCTCGACCGTGACACTCCCCAGACCGATGTTCGCTCTGCCTCGGTGCAGGCACTGGCCAACAAATTCCGGGTCGACGACGCCCAGGCCAGCCGTGTGGCCAGCGTGGCCAAGCATTTGCTGCAACCGTTGCTGAACGGCGTGGCCGCGTCGCCAATCGACGTGCAACGCACGACCCGCAAGCTCTGTTGGGCCGCGCAGCTGCACGAAATCGGCATGCAGATCTCGCACAGCGATTACCACAAGCATGGCACGTACATCCTTGACCACGCCGACGTTGGCGGCTTTGCGGTGTCTGAATTGCACCGCTTGGCACTGCTGGTGCTGGGCCACCGCGGGAAGTTGCGAAAGCTGGAAGCCGACTTCACCGACACCCTGTTTGTGCTGCAACTGCTGGCGCTGCGGCTCGCGGTAATCCTGTGCCACGCCCGGCGCAACCCGATGCTCGACGGTCTGACCGTGGACTGCGACGCCAGCGCACGCCGGGTGCGCCTGACCTGCGACCGCACCTGGGCACTGGCCTATCCGCAGTCCAGCCACCTGCTGCGCGAAGAAGTGGTGGCATGGCAAAAGACGCCCTGGCAGTTCGAGTTCAACGAGCGGGCCTGACATCTAGGTCAGCTTGACCGCCTTTGCGATAACGGTATAAACTGTTTATACCGTTTCATTCACAGAGGAAAAGATTCATGGCGACTGCGAAAACACCGACCCCCGCCCCTGCGCCCAACGCCGTAGCAAGCCCGGCGCCTGCCAAGGCAGCCACGGTGGCCAAGACGGCAAAACCCGCCAAAGCGCTGAAGCCGGCCAAAGCAGTGGCCGCGGCCAAATCCAAAGCGCCTGCCGCAAAAAAGGCCCTCGCCAAAGCCACGCCAGCCAAAGTGGTGACACCGAAATTGGCCAAGCCGAAAAAGCCTAAGCTCGTGCGCGACAGCTTCACCATTCCCAAGGCCGAGTACCTGGTGCTGGACGATTTGAAACAGCGTGCCGGCAAACTGGCGCTGTCAACGAAAAAGAGCGAGTTGCTGCGTGCCGGCATCAAGGCATTGGCTGCAATGGACGACGCCGCCCTGACCACCGCGCTGGGCAACGTGCCCGCCATCAAGACCGGCCGTCCAAAGAAGGACTGAAGCTGGGTGCTGTGGCGCCCTCGCCGGGGCGTTACAGCATGTCGGGCGTTTGAACCGTGACCACCACGGTCTGAGCATGGCCATCGCGCTCGCGATGGCGCAGCCACCAAAGCGCGCCTTTTTTTACTGCGCACTCCGCCTCGGGCAGGCGGAGCAGGTGCGCCAGCGTCTGACCCAACACCGGCTGGTGGCCAATCACCAGCATCGGCACACGGCTGCTCGGCCACTGCACCAACTCCAGCAGCTGGGCCGGCGTCCCGTCGGGACGCAGCTCGTCACGCAGCTTGAACTTGCGCCCCAGAGTCAGCGCGGTTTGTTCGGTGCGCCGCGCCGGGCTGGCCAGCACGCGGGTGCCTTCAGGCAGTTGACGGTCTAGCCAGGCAGCCATGCGGGCGGCCTGTTTTTCGCCCCGAGGCGTTAAGGAGCGGTCGAGGTCGTTGTCGCCTTCGGCCCACTCCACGGCCTCGGCGTGACGCCACAAAATCAGGTCCATTTCAGCCCTTTCGCTGGCCCTTGCGGGCGTCGTAACGTGCCATCAAAGCGCCCTGGGCGCTGACACCGCCTGACATCGCGGTGCGCTGGTAGCCGCCGTCGGGCTGGAGGTCCCAGGCGTCGGCGCGGTCGTGCAGGTAAGGTACCAGGCACTCGTCGATGACGCGCTGGCGCAAAACCGGATCGGTGACTGGCCAGGCGAGCTCGATACGGCGCATCAGGTTGCGGTTCATCCAGTCCGCGCTCGAAAGGTAGAGGCTTTCGGCCGTCCCGGTACAGAAGTAGAACACCCGGGAATGCTCCAGAAAGCGGCCGATCACGGATCGCACGCGGATGTTGTCGGTGACACCGGGCACGCCGGCAGGCAGCATGCAAGCCCCCCGCACGATCAAGTCGATCTGTGCGCCCTGCTGACCAGCGCGCACCAGCGCAAGCATCACGGCTTCGTCGGTCAGGGCGTTCATTTTGGCCACAATGCGGGCCGGCTTGCCCTGCGCTGCCGCCGCACCCACCGCATCGATGCGTTCGATGAATTTGCGCTGTAACTGGAACGGCGCGACCCACAAGCGCTGCAGACGCGGCAAACGGCTTTGGCTCGCGAGGTGCAGGAACACGCTTTCCATGTCGGCGGTAAGCAACGGGTCGGCGGTAAGGTGGCTGATGTCGGTGTACAGCCGGGCCGTGCGTGGGTTGTAGTTGCCAGTCGACAGATGCGCATAGCGGCGCAGGTGACGGCCTTCGCGGCGCGTGACCAGCAGCATCTTGGCATGGGTCTTGAGGCCCACCACACCGTACAGCACCTGCGCGCCGATCGACTCCAGCATCTCGGCCCAGTTGATGTTGGCCTCTTCGTCGAAACGGGCCTTCAGCTCCACCACGACGGTGACTTCTTTGCCCTTGCGTACGGCCTCACGTAACAGATTCATCAGCTCCGAATCGGCTCCAGTGCGGTAGATGGTCTGCTTGATGGCCAGCACGTGCGGGTCGTTCACCGCCTCGC
>CAZANT010000032.1:0-13320 GCA_964486575.1 uncultured Burkholderiaceae bacterium
TAGTCGCTGAAGGTGAGGAAGGTGCCGCCGTAGGGGATGAAGCCACCGTGCAGCGTGACACCGTTCATGATGGCGGCCATGCCGAACTCGCGCACGCCGTAGTTAATGTGGCGGCCGCCCACGCCTTGCTCGTTCTGCACAACGTCACCAGCCATGTCGAAACGCAGCGCGGGCGTGGCTTTGGTGTTGGTCAGGTTGGAGCCGGTCAAATCGGCGCTTCCACCCAGCAATTCGGGCAGTGAAGCAGTGAAGGCTTCCAGCGCCAGCTGCGATGCCTTGCGCGAGGCCACGGTTTCGGCCTTCGTATGGGCCTCAATGACCGTGTCCACCACCAATTGGTCAAAGCCCTTCGGCAGCTGGCCCTGGATGCGGCGGGTGAATTCGGCGGCCAGCGCGGGGTGGGCGGCAGCGTAGGCGGCGAAGGTGGTGTTCCACGCGGCCTCGGCACGGGCACCGGCGGCCTTGGCGTCCCAGGCGGCGTACACATCGGTGGGCACCTCAAACGGCGCATGGGACCAGCCCAACGCGGCACGCGTCAGGCCAATTTCTTCGGCGCCCAAGGGCTCACCGTGGGCCTTGGCGGTGTTGGCGCGGTTCGGACTGCCTTTGCCGATGTGGGTCTTGCAGACCACCAGGGTCGGGCCGGACTTGCTTTGTTTGGCCTCGGCAATGGCTTTGGACACGGCGGCCACGTCGTGCCCGTCGATCGGGCCGATCACGTTCCAGCCGTAAGCCGCAAAACGCGCGGGGGTGTTGTCCACAAACCAGGGCTTGACCTGGCCGTCGATCGAGATGCCGTTGTCGTCGTACAGCGCCACCAGCTTGTTCAGCTTCCAGGCGCCGGCCAGCGCGCAGGCCTCGTGGCTGATGCCTTCCATCAGGCAGCCGTCGCCGAGGAAGACGTAGGTGTGGTGGTCGACCACGGTGTGGCCGGGCCGGTTGAACTCGCCGGCCAGCAGCTTCTCGGCCAGCGCCATGCCCACCGCGTTGGTGATGCCCTGGCCCAGCGGGCCGGTGGTGGTTTCCACGCCGGGGGTGATGCCCACTTCGGGGTGGCCGGCGGTCTTGCTGTGCAGCTGGCGGAAGTTCTTCAGCTCCTGCATCGGCAGGTCGTAGCCGGTGAGGTGCAGCAGCGCATAAATCAGCATTGAGCCGTGGCCGTTGGACAGCACAAAGCGGTCGCGGTCGGGCCAATGCGGGTTGGTCGGGTTGTGCTTCAGGTGCTGGCCCCACAAGGCCACCGCGATGTCGGCCATGCCCATCGGGGCGCCGGGGTGGCCGGAGTTGGCCTGCTGCACGGCGTCCATCGCCAGCGCGCGGATGGCGTTGGCCATGTCGGCGGTGTTGGCCTTGGGTTGGCTGACCAGGGTGGGGGTTGTTGCCATCAGGCGGCTCCGAAAAGGGTGGGGGAAGGTCGGGAAATGGGGCGCGGTTAGCCTGCGATTTTAACCGGCAGGGCGCGCGTCGATCGGCCCGGGCGCCGCACCGGGCTTCAGGATGGGTGAACAGTGGCCTCCGCTTTGGCGAACCCACCGGCAAATGTTCTACAGTGCGCTGATGCAAGGCCTGCACCTCACCGCCGACCTCTACCAGTGCCGCTGTGACAGCGTCTGGCTGACCGATGCAGCGCGCTTGCTTGGCTGGTGCGACCACGCTGTCGGCGCCGCCGGGCTTCAGTCTGTGGCGCGGCTCGGCCACAGCTTCCCGGCCACGCCCCAGGGCCCCGGTGGCGTGACCGCCACCTTGCTGCTGGCCGAGTCGCACCTTTGCGTGCACACCTGGCCCGAGCAGCGCGCGGTGACGCTGGACGTGTACGTCTGCAACTTCGGCGGCGACCATTCGGCCAAAGCGCGGCAGCTGCTCGCGGCGCTGGTGGCGCACTTTGCACCCGAGTGGACAGAGCAGCGGTCGTTGGACCGGGGGGAGGCCGCATGAGCGCCGCAGCGCCGGGCCGCCCCAAGCAAGGCACGGCCCCCTCGGGGGGCAGCGACCCACACGCAATGGGTGAGCGCGGGGGCCATGTCAAAGCCCTGATCCTTGCGGCTGGTCGCGGCGAGCGCATGCGGCCGCTGACCGACCACACCCCCAAACCCCTGCTGAAGGTGCACGGCAAGCCGCTGATCGAGTGGCACATCGAGGCGCTGGCGCGCGGTGGCGTGCGCGACATCGTCGTCAACACCGCCTGGCTGGAAGACCAGTTCCCCGCTACTCTGGGCGACGGCAGGCGCTGGGGCGTGCGCATCACCTACTCCCACGAAGGGCGGGACTTTGGCAGCGCGCTGGAGACCTTGGGCGGCATTTCACGGGCCTTGCCGCTGTTGGGAGAAACATTTTGGGTCATTGCAGGGGATATTCATGCGCCCGCCATGGTATTTACAAGCGATACAGCTACAGAGTTAATAGCAAAAGACCACCTCGCCCACCTCTGGCTGGTGCCCAACCCGCCCCACAACCCACGTGGCGACTTCGGCCTGGGCGCCGACGGCCTGGCGCTGAACCGCGCCGAGCAGCAGCACACCTACTCCACCGTCGGCCTGTACCGCGCCGCGTTGTTTGCACCGCCCATGTGTGACATTCCTGCCGGAAACCCGGCCGGTACCAAGGCCCCACTGGCCCCGCTGTTGCGCGCGGCGATGGACAATCAGCGCATCACCGCCGAGCTGTTCACCGGGGCCTGGACCGACGTCGGCACCCCGGAGCGGCTGGCCCAACTGAACACCTTATGAACACCGCTGTGCCTGCTTCCACGGTTCCCGCCTCTGTGTACGCCCAACGCCGCGCCCGCGTTGCTGCCGAACTCGCCAAAGAAGGCGCGGCGGTCGCCATCGTCCCCACCGCGCCAGAGCGCGCCCGCAACCGCGACAGCGACTTCCTGTTCCGGCACGACAGCTACTTCTACTACCTCACCGGCTTCACCGAGCCACACGCCTGGCTGGTCATCACCAGCGATGGGCAGAGCACGCTGTTTTGCCAGCCCAAAGACCTGGAACGCGAGATCTGGGACGGCTTCCGCCTCGGCCCTGAGGCCGCGCCCGCCGCGCTGGGCGTGGACGCCGCGCACTCGGTCGCCACGCTGGACGCACAACTGCCCAAGCTGCTGGAAAACCGCAGCACCGTCTGGTACCCGTTCGCCACCCACAAGGGGCTGGAGTCGCAGGTGGACGGCTGGCTGCAGGCGGTGCGCGCCCGGGTGCGGTTTGGTGCGCAGTGCCCCGAGCGCCAGCGCGACCTGTGCGGCGTGCTCGATGAAATGCGCCTGATCAAAGACCCGGGCGAGCAGGCCACCATGCGCCGCGCCGCACAGATCAGCGCCGAGGCGCACATCCGCGCGATGCAACTCAGCGCCCGCATGCTGCGCGCAGGGCAAGACGTGCGAGAGTTTCATCTGGACGCCGAGCTGCTGCACGAATTCCGCCGCCAGGGCTCGCAGTACCCGGCCTACAGCTCCATCGTCGCCGCCGGCGCCAACGCCTGCGTGCTGCACTACCGCGCCGACACCGCGCCTGTGCGCAATGGCGAGCTGGTGCTGATCGACGCCGGTTGCGAGCTGGATGGTTATGCCAGCGACATCACCCGCACCTTCCCCGCCAATGGCCGATTCTCCGGCCCCCAGCGCGCGCTGTACGACCTGGTGCTGGCCAGCCAGGACGCAGCCGTGGCCGCCACCCAAGCCGGTGCACGTTTTGTGGACCCGCACGACGCCACGGTGAAGGTGCTGGCCCAAGGCCTGCTCGACGTGGGCCTGCTCGACAAAAACAAACACGGTACCGCGCAAGACGTGATTGAGCAGCGCGCTTACTTTCAGTTCTACATGCACCGCACCGGTCACTGGCTGGGCATGGACGTGCACGATTGCGGCAGCTACGTGGAGCCGGGCGAACAAGGCACCAGCGAACGCAAGGACCCGCTCAGCGGCGAAACCATCGTCAACCGGCCCAGCCGTGTGCTCCGGCCTGGCATGGTGCTGACCATCGAGCCCGGCCTCTATGTGCGTCCCGCCGAGGGCGTGCCAACGCAATTTCACAACATCGGCATCCGCATCGAAGACGACGCCATCGTCACCGAGACGGGCTGCGAGCTAATCAGCCGGGGCGTGCCGGTGAAGGCCGACGAGATCGAGGCGTTGATGCGGGCCTGACCGCCCCAGCGAGGTCGCTCACCGCCAACGCCAGGTGAAGATAAAGTCCACCGCGTTGTCCAAGCCGGTCTGGCCCCGCAGCGTGAAGCGCTGCGCGATGCGGTAAAGCAGCTGGAAGTTGCCACCCGTGCTGTTGAGGCCGCGCTCATAGCCCACATACAGCCGCTCTGACAATTGCTTGCCGAGTGTGACGATGGTTTCGCGCACTTCGCCGTCGGTCTGGCGCAGCGAGATTTCGTCCAGGCCAATCGAGCGGGTCAGTTTGGTGACCGCGCCTTCTTCTTCCCCCGCGAACAGGGCCACGGCGGCGCGTTGCAGCAGCGCGGTGTCAGTGCGGCCCAGGCCGCTGCTGGCGCGGCCGAGCACCAGCCACGACAGCTTGTCCACCTCGGGCAGGTCGGGCTCCGAGAACAAACGGATGCGCGGGTTTTGCGCGGTGCCGCCCACTGTCACGCCAACGCGGATGTCGGTCTTGGGCCGCGTGGCCTCGATGTCCAGGCGCGGATTCTCAACCGGGCCGACGAAAGTGACCACGCCCCGGTCGATGGTGAGCTTTTGGCCGTAGGCGTTGTAGTTGCCACCCACGGTGCGCACCGCGCCGGTGAGCGCAAGTTTGCCGCCCGGTGAAGTGAGCTTCAGGTCGCCCTGCAGCCGGGTGCTGAGTCCGCGTCCCTTGAGGCGCAGTTGCTCTCCCAACCCAATGCCAAGGTTGAGGGCCAGCACCCGTTGTGCCGCGCCAGGCGGGGCGGGTTTGGGCGCGGGTGGCGCAGTGCCAGGCTGGTTGGGGGCGCGTTTGACGACCACGTCGCCGGCCAGCGTGGGCGCGTCGCTGCGGGTGAAGTCGAACAGGCCTTCGTCCACGGTGAACTGGCCGTCCAGCGCGACCCGGTTGGCGGCCAGACGCAACTGGGCCTGGCCACTCGCCACCACCCGCTGGTCGACCCGGCCCAGCACCTGGAACTTGTCTGCCACCACCTGTACGCTGGCGCTGGGCACCGCGCCGAGCGCCGCGTCGCCGCTCAGGCGCAAGGTGCCGTTGCCGGCGCGGGCGCTGAAGCGCTCGATGCGCGCGGTCTCACCGCGCAGGCTGATGGCCACGTCGCCGTCCGTCACGTTGACGCCCTGCAGCACGTTGCGCACCGACAGCTTCTGGCCTTCCAAGCGGCCAGTGAACTCGGGTGCCCCCAGCCGACCCGACAGGCTGGCACTGGACTGCAGCGCACCACCCAGCCGCCAGCCGGGCGGCACCCAGGTGGCCAGGCTGGCGAGGTTCTTGACCTGCAGTTCCAGCACGCCCTGCAGCGGCGCGTCGGCACTCGGGAAGGCCTCACCGGGCTGGGTGCGCGCGGTGAACGCGCCGACCGCCACCCCAACCGCCTCACCGGCGAGCGCCTGGGTGAAGTTCCACACCCCGTTGTTGGCACTCAGAGCAAGCCGCAGGTCGGTCAGGCCCAGTGACTGGGTGTCGGTTTCGTCGCTGATCTGCAGATCGCCACGCAGCCGTTCCAGCACCACATCGGCCACCGGGCTGGGGTGGCTAGTGAGCGCGATGCGCCCGCCCACGACCAGGTCGCCGCCCCAGCCAAAGTCAGGCTGCAGTTCGGCCAGCAAGGGGGCGACCATCACCGGGTCGAGCGTGGCCTGGACGTCGTAGCGTGTGCCCGCAACAGCGCCATTGGTCCCGCGCGTTTGCTGCCACTGCGCCGTGCGCCAGTGCAGTGCGGAGCGGGTGCCGCCGACGCGAAAATCCAGCTGCCCGGGTTGCACATCCACGCTGTGCAGGGTGTCGGCCCACTGCACCGCCAGCGGGACATCGCGTGTGGCCAGCCAGGGCGCACCCGGTTGAGCTGGGTCGCTGAGGGCGAGTTGGTGCACGGTACCGCGCCAGGCGGTGGCCAGCAGGCCGGGCGCCGTGTGGGTGGCCTGACCGAGGCCGCCCTGCAGCTTCAACACGGCGTTGGCTTTGCGGGCGGGTGTGGTGGTGGTGGCAGGTTGGCGGGCCTCGGCCAACAGATTCAGCGTGTGGGCGCGGGCGGTGCCGTCCAGCGCCAGCTGCAGCTGGTCGATGGACGGGCCGGGCAGCACCAGCTGTGTCAACTTGGCCTGCAGCTGCATGGGCGCGTCGAGTGCGGTGCCGAGCTGCCAGTTCAGGTCGGCCTGCTGCAGCTGAGCTGGGCCGGCCACCAATCCGCGGATGGTCGCTTTGCCCTGGCTGGTGAGCACCGCGCCCTGGCCTTGCAGCTGGGCCTGGCCCTGCACAGCGCCGGCGATCCGACGTGGCTGCGTCGCGGCCGCTTTGCCGTTGGCGGTGCTCGCCGGCAGCAGCGCCATCAAGGGTTGCAGGCGCTGCAGGGCGGGCGCATCTGCGTTCACTTCGGCGCGGTACGCCGCAGGGCCTGCGGCGGGGGACAGGCTGGCCTCGGCGTTGAGCCGGTTGCCACCCAGTTGCAGTTGCGCGGTGGCTTTGGCCGGGGCGGTGGCCGATTGCTGCAGCGCCACGTCACCTTCGACCGGCACGCCCACCAGCAGGCTGTTGCGTAGCGTGAGCCGCGCTTGGCCAGCGAGGCGGGCCAAGCGCGTTTGCCAGGTGGCCGGGGTGTCTGGCGAAGCGAGGGCTGCGGCCACCG
Source organism: uncultured Burkholderiaceae bacterium (assembly GCA_964486575.1). Taxonomy (GTDB): domain Bacteria; phylum Pseudomonadota; class Gammaproteobacteria; order Burkholderiales; family Burkholderiaceae_C; genus PCRC01. Next base: position 6,766 of record CAZANT010000032.1, read on the forward strand.
CCATGTCGACCGTGGCTTGGGCGTTGAGTTGGGTGGTGCTGTTGCGTGCCGACGCCGGTGCGCCACCGGGCCACCAGAGCAGCGGGTCAAAGGCCTGGAGTTGTGCCTGGGCCTTGGCCTGCCAGGGCGCGGTGGTGTTGGCGCGTTGCAGCTCGCCTTGCAGAACCGCCTGGGCCGAACCGGCCTGCAGCAGGGCGCGCTGCAAGGCCACGCGCAGGCCGCCGTCGGGCGCGGTGGTGCTGCGGGCGCTGAGCTGCAGTTGCAGCGGCGTTTTCTGGGCCGCAGCGGTTCCCTTGAGGTTGGTTGAGAGGTCCACCGTGTGGGTGCCCTGGCCGCGCAGAGTGACCGGGCCACTCAGCAGCATGGCCGGGGCGCGGGCGTCCAGCCCGGCAGGCTGCAGTGTGTCCAGCACCGTGGTGAGGGCCCAGCCATCGGAGCGGTTCTGGCCTGTGGCGCGCAGGTGGCCGGCCGCCTGTTGGCGGCTGCCCAGCTCCACGTCGAGCTGGGTCAGTGTGGCGAACTGGGGCTGGTCGGGCTGTGTATCCAGTGCGAGCTGCAGTTGCCGCAGGGGCAGCTGCCCATCGCTCCAGCGCCCAGCGGTGGCGTTGGTGAGTGTCAGGGCCACGGTGGCAGGTTGGTTGCGCGCGGGGCTATTGACTTGCGCGTTGCCCTTCAGCTGGGTGCGGGGTGCCACAGCCGCAAAGGCCGACAGGTCGATGGCCTGCCAGCGTGCCGCCAGTGTGGAAACCGGCCAGGGCGCAAAGGGCTGCAGTACGGCGTTGGCGCTGAGTTCGGCCGGGGGGCTGAGGGCGGCCTTGGCGCTGGACGGTTGGGTCGGCGCGGCGGGCACGGTCGCCAGCTGCGCGGCCAGCGTCAGCTGGGCCAGCGGGCCCGCCAGGGTGAGATGGCCTTGCAGCGCCGGCGGGCGGGTGGGGGTGTCGCTGGGCTGAGCTTGTGAGAGGACCAGCCGCGCATCCACCGGCATGGTGTCGCGTGTGGCCACCTGGGCGTGGCCGCTCAGGCGGAAGCGGTCCCAATCGAGCTGCTGCACCTCGATGCGGTGGTGGCGGCCGGCGTCGGCCCCCACATCGACCCGGGCCTGCAAATCGCGCAGGGGCTGCGCTTCCAGGCCGGGCAGTTGCAGCTCGGCCAGTGCGACGGTGTTGATGCGCAGGGTCAGTGGCAGGCGCAGGTGTTTGGGGGCTTGCAATGGCGAGGACGGGGCAGCCGCAGCCTGTCCGGACGTGACCACCAGCCGGGATACCGACAGCGACTCGGCGCGCACGTCCACCCACGCCCCGGGAGTGGACGACCAACCCAACCCCAGGCCGCGCCAGGCCAGGCCTTCAAACTGGAATCTGGCGCCATTGCCCGGCAGCTGCACCGTGACCTGCTCCGCCGAGAAGTCGCCCAGCAGCGGGCCTTTGGCGGCCGCCACCGCCACGCCGGGGAGTCGCGCCAGCCACCAAGCGGTGCCCCCCACGGTGGTGAGGCTGTAGAGGCCAGAGGCTGGGGCGGCAAAGGCAACCACCAGCGTTGCAGCCACACCCCCCCACAGCCAGCCGCGCCCGCGTCGGCGGGGTGTGGGCGTTGGGTTGGGTACGGCCTCGGTCTTAACCATCAGAAGGTCACACCCACACCAAAGTGCAGGCGAAATTCTTTCAGCTTGTCGGCGTAGGCCACGTCCAGCCGCAGCGGGCCGACCGGGCTGCGGAAACGCACGCCGGCGCCGTAGCCCACCACCGGCTGGAGGTTGCCAAAGTCTCTGGCGGCCGCGCCGGCGTCAATGAACACCGCGCCCAGCAGCGCGGGCACGCTGGGCAGGATGGGGTGGGCGGCTTCCAGGCTGCCAGTGAGCAGCGCCCGGCCGCTGGTGACGGTGCCGTTGACCAGCGGCCCCAACGCTTGGTACGCGTAGCCACGCACCGACTCGTCGCCCCCCGCGCGGAACTGCAGTGTGTCGGGCACGCCGATGTTGCCGCGGGCAAACACCTGGCCGGCCTCCAGCCGCGCACTGCCCAGCCACTGGCCACCGAGCGGTCGATAGGCGTTAACGCGGCCATAGGCGCGTGCGAACGGGCCGTTGCCCGAGACGTTGGAAAAGGCGTAGCCGCTGCCAAACTCGCCATGCACCGCATAGCCGCGCGTGGGCAACAGCACACTGTCGAGCCGGCGCAGCGTGACATGCACATTGGCCGTCAGTGCCCGATCCAGCCGGTCGGGGATGGTGGCGTTGGTGCTCTGGGTGGATGCGGCAGTGCCTTCCAAGAAGAACAAGCGGTCCACGCGTTCGCTTTCGATCGCGCGGCCCGCCCGCAGCCGTGAGGACCGGACGGTGCTGCCTTCCAGTACCTCGCGCTGCAGGCGGGCCGCAACCAGGTTGCGCCAGCCGCCTTCGAGCGGGTGGGTGTTTAGATTGGTCTCGAGCGACTGTCGGTCGCGGCCAAGTTCAAGCTTGTTGCGGGCAGTGATGTCGGTGCCAAAAAACGAGCGGTCCAACAGGCGGCGGTTGGTGTGCTCAATGGAGATGCGTTGACCGGTGTTGTCGCTGTATCCCACGCCCAGCTCGGCCTGGTTTTTGGGCAGCTCGCGCACCCGCACGCTGACCGGTGTGGCCACGGCCACGGCCGGGTCGGGATTGATTTCTAGCACCGCGCTCTCAAACAGGTTGGCGCGCTGCAAGCGCTCCTGAAAGTCGAGCAGCAGCTTCTCCGTGTAAGGTGTGCCGGGCTTGTAGGTGCGCAGGTTGCGCACTGCCTGAGGGCTGTAGCGCTGCAGGCCCTCCACGCTCGTTTCGCCAAAGCGGAACAACGGGCCGCTGTCGAGCGCGAGACTGATCTTCACGCGGTTGGCCGGCGCGTCCACCTCGGCCAGTGTGCTGGCCCAGTTGGCGGCGGCATAGCCCTCGGCGCGGGCGGTACCCAGGGCGGTGGTTTTGGCGTCGCTCCAGGCGCCCTGGCGGAACGGGTCACCGGGCTCCAGCTTCCAGCTTTGGCGCAGCCGCAGCACCAGTTCACTGGCGCGGACGTTGCCGCTTTGTGCGGCCTGGTTCAGGTCGCCAGTGACGGCCAGGCTGGTCTGCTGCACAGTGGTGCGTGGCCCGCTCAGTACCGTCACCTGAACGCTGGGCAGTTCACCCGCTGCGCCCGATTTTTTGACGCTGACCTTGGCGTTGAAATAGCCCTCGGTCTCCAGCAGCGCCCGCGCCTGGGCGGGTGCGGCCTGCACCAGGCGGTTGAGGTCGGCGGGGTTGATGGCATCGGCCACAGGCAGGCTCTGAAACCGGGCGAGGTCCAGGTGGGTGCCAAGTAGGCGTTTCAGCTCGCTGGGGGCTTCAATGTCGAGCGCGTAGGCGGCGGGGCCGGTGGTGGTCTCTGCAGCCTCTTCGGCTGTAGAGGTGTCGGCGTTGGGGCGGAACAGGCTGCAGCCGCCCAACACGCCCACCCACAGCGCCAGCACGGCGGCGGCCATCTGACGGGTGCGGGTGCAGGGTGGGGGGGCGAGGTCGGGCGCGCGAGCCATGGCGGCATCTTAAAGTGCGCGGTTTAACGCGCCGCGCGCACCGTGGCCATGCCCGCGCGATGACCGAGGGTGAAGGCCTCTTCAAACACCGAATAGCCGGCCAGGTCGCTGTGTGCCAGCCACAACCGTTGCCAGGTGTCGGCCGGCCGGTCGCGCAGGGCTTGCAGCGCGGTACTGGTACGGATGCCAGGAACGGGGATGCTCATGGCGTGGCCATAGCGGGTGATGTCCATGCGCGTGGCTTTGGCGCTCAGGTCGGGGTGGGCGGTGTGGAGTTCGCGCAGGGCGGTGTCACGCCATTCGGTCCAGGGGCGGCCCAGCAGGGCTCGGCGCCCGTCGGGCTGGTCACCGAGCGCGTGGTACCAGGTCAGCACGGTGGCGCCGGGCACGGGTTGGAGGCTTTGGTGCGTCGCATCGACATAGCCAAGGCCCTGGCTGCCGTAGAGAACGTTGTCCCAGCTGGGTGGGGCACCGGGCCGGTCGTGCAGTGGCGCGCGCAGGTGGATGTTGGCGACCAGCCAGGGTGCGTACTGCATGTGTGCGGCTGCGCGGCGCAGCGCGTCCGACGGCTCGGCCACCAGCCGCGCGGTCACGAACAGCGGCAGAGCGACCACGGCGCGATCGGCCAGCCAGCGCTCGGTCTGGCCGGTGGCTTCGACCCGTGCATCCACCGCCACGCCGTACCGGTGGCTGGCGATGCGGGTGACGGTGCGGCCAGCGTGCAGGCGGTCGCCCAGTGGCTGGGCCAGCCGGCGGGTGAGCCAGCCGTTGCCTTCGGGCCAGGTGAGCACGCCACCGTCGTGGGCATCAGCGTGATGGTCGGCCTCGTTGCCGGGAGCGTGAAAGCCATGCCGGCTGGCAAAGTAGTGCAGCCCGGCCCAGGCCGACACGCGGGCGATGCCGGCGCCGTAGTCGTCGCGGCAGCAGTAGCCCAGATACCAGCGCAGGTGGGCGTCGGTGAGGCCCTGCTGGTCCAGCCATGCTTCAAAACTCATAGCGTCTAACTGAGGATTCAGTAGGGCTTGCGGCACTTTTGATATGGGAATGGCGTATTTTTCGGCTTTTGCGGCCTGCTGGACGGCCTGCGCGAAGCGCCGGTACTGCGCCAGCGTGGCCGCTCCCACACCCTGCACGGGCAGCAGGCCTTCCTGCCATTCGCCCTGGAAGAACAAACGCTCCTGCGGGCTGTGGCACAGCGTGCGTTCGTCGTAAACCCAGCGGCCGGCCACCCGCTGGCGCAGGCCGAGCTCTTCCAGCAGGACCTGCACCTCGCGCGCACCGTCGCCGGGCACCGGCAGGTAGTGCGCGCCCATCGGGCAGGCGATGCCCGCCACCTGCGTGCCCCGGCTGTTGCCCCCGGCGGCGTCTTCGAGTTCCAGCAGCGCCAGGTCGTCCACGCCCTGCTGCCGCAGCGCCCGCACGGCTGCCAGCCCGGCCACCCCGCCGCCGAGCACCAGCACGCGGGTGCGGTGGGTGGTGTTGGGTGTCTGCTGGGCAGGTTCGCGCAGCCGATGGCCGCGATCGTGGGCCATGCCGGTGAAGCCGCCGGGCAAGCTGCTGCCATCGGGCGGGGCGCGTTCGCAGCTCAGCAGCGGCCACGCGCTGGCCGCGATGAAATGCCGCCGCTTCAATGCCCCACCTTGCCCCATTCCTGCTCGTAGCGGTGCACCAGCACCTGGTTCGACAGGCGGTGGACCTCGGTGGGCACGCGCGCCATGTCGAGCGGAAAGTCGAACAGCAGCGGCAGCGTCTGCGCGTTCAGGTAGCGCAGGCCGGGTGGCAGCTCGGTGGGCTGGCGGAACGGCCGGCGGCTGGCCACCACAAAGCCCCATTCGCCAAAGCTGGGCACGTTGGCGTGGTACGGCGCGGTGCTGAAACCCACCGACTCTATGGTGCCCACCACCGTCCAGTAGCTGGTGCGCGCCACAAGTGGCGAGGTGGTCTGGACCACCGCGTAGCCGCTGGCCGCCAGCCGCCGGTCGAGCAGCGCGTAGAAGGCGTTGGTGTAGAGCTTGCCGATGGAAAAGTTGGTCGGGTCGGGGAAGTCGACGATGACCACATCGAAGGTGTCGGTGCCGCTCTCCAGCCAGCCAAAGGCGTCGGTGTTGACCACCTTCACCTTGGGCGAGCTGAGCGCTTGGCCATTCAGCGTGGTCAGCGCCGGGTGGCTGGCAAACAGCCGGGTCATGGCCGGGTCCAGCTCCACCAGGGTGACGCTCTCCACGCTCGGGTACTTCAGCACCTCGCGCACCGCCATGCCGTCGCCACCACCCAGCACCGCCACTTTCTTGGGCGCGCCGTGGGCGGCCATGGCCGGGTGCACCAGCGCCTCGTGGTAGCGGTACTCGTCGCGCTCGGCGAACTGCAGGTTGCCGTTCAAATACAGCCGGTGGCCGCCGTGGGCCGCGTTGTGGGTGACCACGATGCGCTGGTAGGGCGAGCTGCTGGCCAGCACGATGCGGTCTTGGTAGAAGCGGTCTTCGGCCCAGCGGGTGAGCGTGTCGGCCCCGGCCAAGCCAGCCAGCAACACGCCCAGCACGCCCGCGCAGGCCAGCGCATGCGCTGCAAAGTGCCGCAGCTCGTGCCGGAACAGCCACAGCGCCCACACCGCCACGGCCGCGTTCATCAGCCCGAACAGCAGCCCGGTGCGCACCAACCCGAGGTGCGGCACCAGCAGCAGCGGGAACGCCAGCGACACCGCCAGCGCGCCCAGGTAGTCAAAGGTCAGCACCTGCGAGACCAGGTTCTTCAACACCAGGTCGCGCTTCAAAATGCGCATCACCAGCGGGATCTCCAGCCCCACCAGCGTGCCCGTTAGCAGCACCCCCCCGTAGAGCAGCAGCCGGAACGCTCCTGGCGCGTGGGCGTTGGCCAGGAACAGCACGGCCGGCAGCGCGCCTCCGACCAGCGCCACCAGCAGCTCGATACGCAAAAAATGCGCCGGCAGCTGCCGCTCAAAAAACCGCGACAGCCACGAGCCAATGCCCATGGCGAACAAGTAGGTGCCAATGACGGTGGAGAACTGCAGCACCG